>NZ_JASHKX010000010.1:0-177825 GCF_030058635.1 Rhodococcus sp. IEGM 1305 | reverse complement strand
CAAAGTAGAACGTGTTACCGTTTCTGGCAAGACCCAATTTGAGAGCCAGCTCACACACCCTTCGGGAGACTTCAGTGTCCTCTACAACGACCGAGAAATCCGACATTTCGGCACAGTCGCCGCACTGCCTCGTGGAGAAGCGCGGGCACGTCCTGATCGTCACGATGAACCGCCCCGAGGCGAAGAACGCGCTGTCCGGCGAAATGATGGCGATCATGCGGGACGCGTGGGATCAGGTCGACTCCGACCCGGACATCCGGGTCGCCATCCTCACCGGCGCAGGCGGCGCATTCTGCGCGGGCGCCGACCTCAAGGCCATGACGTCACAGCACCCCGGCGACTCGTTCTCGGGCGGCGGCTGGGACCTGTCGAAGATCGAGGCGCTCCTCAAGGGACGGCGCCTCACCAAGCCCCTCATCGCCGCAGTCGAGGGTCCCGCCATCGCCGGCGGCACCGAAATCCTGCAGGGCACCGACATCCGGGTCGCCGGGGAGAGCGCCAAATTCGGTGTCTCCGAAGCCAAATGGGGACTCTTCCCCCTCGGCGGCTCCGCCGTGCGCCTCGTCCGGCAGATCCCGTACACCGTCGCCGCCGACATCCTGCTGACCGGACGTCACATCAAGGCCCCCGAGGCCAAGGAGATCGGCCTCATCGGACACGTCGTCCCCGACGGTCAGGCCCTCGACAAGGCCCTCGAACTCGCCGACCTCATCTCCGCCAACGGACCCCTCGCCGTCCAGGCGATCCTGAAGACCATCCGGGACACCGAAGGCATGCACGAGGAGGAGGCATTTCAAGTCGACGCCGCCCTCGGCACCGAGGTCTTCAAGAGCGCCGACGCGAAGGAAGGCCCCCGCGCCTTCTCCGAAAAGCGCGCGCCGAAATTCGAGGGCCGCTGACCCCGGGCGGTCCCCTCCCCTTTCCGGACGAACGGGACGCTCGTTGCGTCAGATCGAACGAGCGTCCCGTTCGTCCAGGCCCGGCTAGGCGCGGCTAGGGCAGCATCCGAACATTCGGCCTCGGACGCGACGCGGCGAGCTCGAAGTGGGCCCGGAGGTCGGCGATCACCCGCTCCGGCTGATCACGAACAGCGCTCGGCAGTGTCGGCAGCACGATGATGCCGGCGTTCTGCATCCGCGTCCGACGCTCCACCGTGTGCTTGTACTGCTGAGGCGCAAGGTGCCAATCGAGCGAGTCGATGTCCCAGGCGAACGCGACCTCGTCGATCCAACCGTCCGGCATCGCGATGAACCGTCCGCCGACATCGGCGATCTTCCTGTTGAACATCATCTCGGGAAGCCCACTGCGCAGCCACAGCCGACGCGCATGCGCCTCGGAGACGGAGTGGACGTTGGCCGTCATTTCCCGCAGCACGATCCGGGGGATCGCGGATCCGCGACCACTGCCCGCCTCGAGTTCGACGACGAGTTCTTCCGCGGTGACCGCTCCGCGCTGGACGACTTCCGCGATCGTTGCCCGCGCCGCGTCGACGGTCGTGCACCTGCGCGCCGCGTCGAGCAGTGCCCTCGGCAACGGTGCGCACGCGACATCTCCGCGCACGTCGGCGTCGGGCATGCGCGACGTGCGCTCGACCTTGACGAAGCCCGTCGACTGCACGCGGCGATCGACTGCGACGAGCACGTCCACGTCACCGGAGTAGCTCCCGAAGCCGTGGCACCGCAGTGCCGAGCGTCCTGTGACGAGCGAGTCGCGACCGCAGAACAGACGAGCTGCGAGCACTCGGTGCTGGAACGACGGCTGCCCGTTCTGGAGTAGAACGATTCCCGGCAGAAGCCGCTGCCACGGCCCACCGGACCGGCATCGCGCAGAGATCGTCGATCGAGCCAGACCGAGACGTTCCAGGTCCGACGCCCGGACGACGCCGGCCACTCCCACCTGATCGAGCAACTCCGGCCGCTGTCCCCAAATCCCCCGTCGCATCAGCTCATGCTGCCAGCGGTCCGCCCGTCACGACAGGCCGAATCTGCGCGCCTGTGGATAACTCACCTTCCCCCCTCGAACGAACGGGACGCTCGTTCGATCTGACGCAACGAGCGTCCCGTTCGTCCGGAAGGGAGCGGCGGGAGGAGGAAAGGGAGCGGCGGGACGGGAGCGGGGAGGTCAGCCGAGGACCGCCGCGGACAGTTCGCGGACGTGGTCGGCGTCGCGGCAGGAGACGAGGAGCATGGTGACGCCGGCGTCGGCCCAGCGTTTGACGTCGGCGCGGACTTCGTCGACGTTGCCGATGATCATGGTCTCGGTGACCATCTCGTCGGGGACGACGGCGGCCGCTTCGTCTTTGCGGCCGGCGCGGAAGAGGCGCCCGATTTCCTCGACCTGCTCGCCGTAGCCCATGCGGGTGTAGACCTGGGCGTGGAAGTTGAGTTCGGGGGCACCCATGCCGCCGACGTACAGGGCGGTGATCGGTTTGAGTCCGGCGATGGCGGCGGCGCGGTCGTCGGTGACGATCACCTGACAGGTGGCCGCGACTTCGAAGTCTTCGCGGCTGCGACGGGCGCCGGGGCGGGCGAAACCCTCGTCGAGCCATTCGTTGTACATGGGTGCGAGGCGCGGCGAGTAGTAGATGGCGAGCCAGCCGTCGGCGATCTCGGCGGTGAGCGCGACGTTCTTCGGACCTTCGGCGCCGAGCCAGATGGGGATGTCGGCACGCAGCGGATGGGTGATCGGCTTGAGCGGTTTCCCGAGTCCGGTGCTGCCGGGCCCGGTGTAGGGCAGCGGGAAGTGCGGGCCGTCGCTGGTGACGGGTTCCTCCCGCGACAGGACTTTCCGGATGATGGAGACGTATTCGCGGGTGCGGGCGAGCGGCTTCGTGAACGGCTGCCCGTACCACCCTTCGACGACCTGCGGCCCGGACACGCCGAGCCCGAGGATCGCCCGGCCGCCGCTGAGGTGGTCGAGGGTGAGTGCGTGCATGGCGGTGCTGGTGGGTGTGCGCGCGGAGATCTGCACGACGGACGTGCCCAGACGGACGCGTTCGGTGCTCGAACCCCACCAGGCGAGGGGGGTGAACGCGTCGGATCCCCACGATTCGGCAGCGAAGACGGCGTCGAATCCCTCGGCTTCGGCCGCGGCGATCAACTCCGGGACATTCGCCGGCGGCTGTGCGCCCCAGTATCCCAGTTGCAACCCGAGCTTCATCGTGTGCCTCCACATCGACCGTCGTCAGAAGTGACCCTTGCCACAAACACTAGAACCTGTTCTACTCGAAGTTGTGAGCATGGGAAAGAGCGCGGTGGCCGAAAAATTCTCGAACGAACCGTTGAGCGCCCCGCTGAAACTTCAATTCGACTACACCCGATCGGTGGGTCCGACCATCGGAGCCTTCGTGACCGCGCTGCGCGACCGCAAGGTCATCGGCGCCCGCGGCTCGGACGGACGCGTCTACGTGCCACCGCCCGAATTCGACCCGAACACCGCCGAACCTCTCACCGACTTCGTCGGGGTCTCCGACGCCGGGACCGTGGTGAGCTGGACGTGGATGCCGGAACCGATTGCCGGACAGCCACTCACCACGCCGTTCGCGTGGGCGCTGATCACGCTGGACGGCGCCGACACGTCCCTGGTGCACGCCGTGGACGTCGGCTCCCCCGCCGCAATGAGCACGGGTATGCGGGTCCGGGCACGGTGGGCGCAGGAGCGGGTCGGGCGCATCCAGGACATCGTGTGCTTCGAGCCCGGGGAGTCGACGGGCGAGCCCGGCCCGTCCGCGGAGTCGGAACCGGTCACGATGGTCACGACGCCGATCGATCTCGACTACATGCACTCCGCCTCCGCCGAGGAGAGCTACTACCTCCGAGGGCTGAAGGCGGGCAAGCTGATCGGTGGTCGCACCGGACCGGACGGCAAGGTGTACATCCCGCCGCGCAGCGCCAACCCCACCGACGGCATCCCGACGAAGGAGCAGGTGGAACTGCCGGACAGGGGTATCGTCACCACGTTCTGCATCGTGAACGTCCCCTTCCTCGGACAGCGGATCAAGCCGCCGTACGTCGCCGCCTACGTGCTGCTCGACGGCGCGGACATCGCGTTCCTGCACCTGATCCTCGACTGCGACGCCGCCGACGTGCGGATGGGCATGCGCGTGGAGGCCAAATGGAAGCCGCGCGAGGAGTGGGGTTACACCCTCGAGAACATCGAGTACTTCAGGCCGACGGGTGAGCCCGACGCCGAGTACGACACCTACAAACACCACCTGTAAGGGCGCGGCACAATGACAGATATCGCAGTCGTCGGGTTCGCGCACGCACCACACGTGCGCGAGACCACCGGCACCACCAACGGCGTCGAGATGCTGGTTCCCTGCTTCCAGCAGCTGTACGAGGACCTCGGAATCACCAAGTCCGACATCGGCTTCTGGTGTTCGGGATCGTCGGACTACCTTGCCGGCCGTTCGTTCTCCTTCATCTCCGCCGTCGACTCGATCGGGGCGGTTCCGCCGATCAACGAGTCGCACGTCGAGATGGATGCGGCGTGGGCGTTCTACGAGGCCTGGATCAAGATCATGACCGGCGAGGTCGACACCGCCCTCGTCTACGGATTCGGGAAGTCGTCGGCGGGCAACCTCCGCAAGATCCTGTCGATGCAACTCGACCCCTACCTGGTCACCCCGCTCGCCCTCGACTCCGTGTCGCTGGCCGGACTGCAGGCCCGCCTCGGACTCGATGCCGGGAAGTGGACGGCCGAGGAGATGGCGGCCGTGGCCGCGCGCAGCCGGGCCGCGGCGGAGAGCAATCCGAACACCCAGCTGTCGGGGCACGTCGACATCAACGCGCTGCTCGCCAGCCCGTTCGTCGCGGACCCGTTGCGTGCCCATGACTGCGCACCGATCACGGACGGTGCCGCCGCTGTCGTGCTCGCCGCGGGCGATCGTGCCCGTGAGCTGTGCGAGCGGCCTGCGTGGATCACCGGGATCGAGCATCGGATCGATTCCCCGAACTTCGGCGCCCGCGACCTGACGGTCTCACCGTCGACGACGGCGTCCGCCCGCGCCGCCACCGGAGGGGACGTCGGCGGAATCGACGTGGCCGAGCTGCACGGACCGTTCACCCATCAGGAACTGATCCTCCGCGAGGCCATCGGACTGTCCGATGCGACGGCGATCAACCCGTCGGGCGGCCCGCTGAGCGGGAACCCGATGTTCTCCGCGGGTCTGGAACGCATAGGTTACGCAGCCAGGGCCATCATGGACGGCAACGCCGGACGCACGCTGGCGCACGCTACGAGTGGTGCTGTGCTGCAACAGAATCTGGTCGCAGTCTTGGAGGGACGCAACTGATGGCGAATCAATTGGCCGCGGTGCTCGGCACCGGTCAGACGCATTACGTGGCGAAGCGGCACGACGTGTCCATGGCGGGGCTGGTTCGCGAGGCGATCGACCGCGCGATGGAAGACGCCCGGGTGGGCTGGGACGACATCGACGCGGTCGTGATCGGGAAGGCCCCCGACCTCTTCGAGGGGTCGATGATGCCGGAGCTCGCGATGTCGGACGCGCTGGGCGCCAACGGCAAACCACTCCTGCGTGTGCACACCGCAGGCTCGGTCGGCGGTTCGACCGCGGTGGTGGCGTCGAGCCTCGTGAAGTCGGGGGTGCACAAGCGGGTGCTGACGGTGGCGTGGGAGAAGCAGTCCGAGTCGAACGCCATGTGGGCGCTGTCCACCCCCATTCCGTTCCACATGCCGGTCGGCGCTGGCGCGGGCGGCTACTTCGCCCCGCACGTCCGCTCGTACATCCGGCGGTCGGGCGCACCCGATCACATCGGCGCGATGGTGGCGGTGAAGGACCGGCTGAACGGCAGCCTCAACCCGTACGCCCACCTCAAGCAACCCGACATCACGCTCGAATCCGTGCAGGCCTCGCAGATGCTGTGGGATCCCATCCGCTACGACGAGACGTGTCCGTCATCGGACGGCGCCTGCGCGATGGTGATCGGCAACGAGGAGGCGGCCGAGCAGGTCATTGCGGACGGTCGTGAGGTGGCCTGGATCCACGCCACCGCGATGCGCACCGAGCCCACCACGTTCGCGGGACGAGACCAGGTGAATCCGCAGGCCGGCCGGGACGCCGCGGCCGCGCTGTGGAAGGCCGCGGGCATCAAGGACCCGCTCGACGAGATCGACGTGGCCGAAATCTACGTCCCCTTCTCCTGGTTCGAACCGATGTGGCTCGAGAATCTGGGCTTCGTCTCCGAGGGTGAGGGCTGGAAACTCACCGAGGCGGGCGAGACCGCGATCGGCGGCCGGCTTCCGCTCAACGCGTCCGGCGGCGTCCTGTCGTCCAATCCCATCGGCGCCTCGGGCATGATCCGGTTCGCCGAGTCGGCGATGCAGGTCATGCACCGCGCCGGCGACCATCAGGTGAAGGACGCGCGCAAGGCACTCGGCCACGCCTACGGCGGCGGTTCGCAGTACTTCTCGATGTGGGTGGTCGGTTCCGACCGGCCGAACAATTAGGAGCGGGACATCACCATGAAGTTCACCGTCGGCATCGCCATGAATCCCGTCGACCAACTGCCTGCTCTGGCGAAAACAGCCGAGGAGTGCGGGTTCTCGTCCATCGCCCTCCCTGACTCACTGTTCTTCATGGAGAAGCAGAGCGCCGACTACCCGTACACACCGGACGGCTCGCGGATGTGGAACGAGGAAACCCCGTGGGTGGATCCGCTGATCGCGGCGGCCGCCATGGGCGCGGTGACGTCGAAGATCGAGTTCTACACCCAGGTCCTCAAACTGGGATCCCGCAACCCGGTACTCCTCGCCCGCCAGGTGGGTTCCGTCGCCAACCTCATCGGCAACCGTTTCGGGTTCGGCGTCGGGATCGGCTGGGCACCGGAGGAGTTCGAATGGTGCGGCGTGCCGTACAAGAAGCGCGGTGCGCGCGTCGACGAGATGATCGACGTCATCAAGCTGATCCTCGGCGGCGGCATGGTCGAGTACCACGGCGAATTCTTCGACTTCGACCGGCTACAGATGAGCCCGGCGCCGACGAAGCCGGTGCCGTTCTACGTCGGCGGACACACCGACGTCGCGCTGCGACGCGCCGCCCGGGTGGGCGACGGCTGGACGTCCGCGATGATCAAGTTCGACGATCTCGTTCAGGTCATCGCGCGATTGCGGGAACTCCGGGAGGAGTATGGCCGAGCCGATCTGCCCTACGAGATCCAGACCGTGTGCATCGACCGATTCGGCAAGGACGGCTACGCCGAATTGGCGGACGCCGGAGTGACCGACACGATCGTCGTCCCGTGGGTTTTCGACGGCATCGGCTTCGACGGACCGCTCGAGGCCAAGCAGGACTCGTTGCGCAAGTTCGCCGACCAGTACATCGGATAGGGGTGTGGACATGACGACGACGGACCATCCCGCCCGCCTCGCCGGGCAGGCGTCCCGCGAGGCGGCCAGCGGCAGGCGCAAGGACGAGTGGCTGGCCCTGTTCGCCGAGGACGCGGTTGTCGAAGACCCGGTCGGCCCTTCGGGTTTCGACCCGGAAGGCAAGGGTCACCGCGGCCTCGACGCGATATCCCGGTTCTACGACATGACGATCGCGACCACCGAATCGCTCGAGTTCCTCATCACCGATTCACTGGTGTGCGGGAATGAGAACGTGAACATCGGGACCATCCGGTCCACGGTGGCGGGATCGCAGATCGACGCCGAGGGCGTGTTCATCTACCGCGTGAACGAGGACGGCAAGATCACGTCCCTGCGGGCCTTCTGGGAGGTCGAGCGGGCGATGAAGACACTGCGCAAGGCCTGAACGCCCCCAATCACGTGCCGGCGTCGTCGATGTGCCGGACGAAGAGGATCGCGTCGAGTTCGCCGAGGCCCGCGGGGTCCAGCGGGAAGTACGTGGAGTTGCCCGACGGGTCGGCACGCTTCTCCACGTCTCCGATCCTGCGGGCGACCGGCGCGGCCGGCACGAGACAGCTCTCCCCCACGGCGAACAGCCGGCCCTCGACGGTGTCGGGTGGCGGCGTCCCGATGCCGTGGCCGGGCGCCTCCCCGACGGCCCCACCGATGACCGTGTAGGCATCGCCGAGCCGCACACCCAGGTGCGCGCCGGCGCACCACCAGTGCAGATGCAGTCCGGCGAGATCCCAGTGGGTTTGCCCTTTCGACAGATGGCCGTTGTGAGCGAAGACGAATGTCGGGCCTCGGTCGGCCTCCCGCTGCACCAGCGCGGACAGGTTGTCCGCCATGAGGGTGTCGCGGATTCCCAGGAGCCTTGTGATGCGGCGTGGAGAGTTCTCCGCCATTCCTGCGTGATAGCTGAGCAGGCGGGTGGCGACGCGACCGTGAAGCTCGGCCTCCCACAATTCGTCCCGCGTGCCTTCGGCGACGAGGTGAGGCGCCTGCGACGCGAGTAGCGTCATCAGGTCGTCGGCGATGAGACGCAACTCGGCGGCCTCGGGGGTGGCACCGACGGCCTGGGTCGGGTCCATGGCGACGGCCGGGTTGCTCCAGCGGTCGTCGTCGCCGATCAGTGCGGAGATCCGGTCCGGAGCGCAGGGCAGATCCTGCTCGTCGAGGTGGGTCCGCAGGTAGGTGTCGAGGAAGGTCAGGGCTTGCCTCGGGCTGTCCGCGGACGTCATCTCCATGGGGCCGTCGAATCCGAAGAACCTTAGTTGCTCGCCCGGCTCGTGCCGACGGTTGTATTCGGCCATCCATCCGACCAGGTCGCGGTTCGCCCTGGACTCACCGAAGCCGTGGCTGAAACCGTGCTCCATGACGTCGTCGAGCGGCAGGCGGCCCGCACCCCGCACGAAGGAGTCGACCAGTATCCCCTTCAGGCAACTACTTTCGATCGCGATGGAGCGATAGCCCGCGTGTTCGACCAGGAACCGGAACATCTGATTGCGGAGCAGCAGAAAACTCTCCTCCCCGTGCATGGGCTCGCCGAACCCGAGGAGGCGGGGCGCGGAGTCCAGGCGACGGAGGAATGCGCCGAGGGCAGCGGTGACGGTCGGGTCTCCTGGCTCCGAGAAGACGGCGCCCGCCTCTTCGACGTCGGACTGCACAGTCATGGTGGCTCCCACTTTCCCTCGGACACCACGCCGGCGAAAGAGAACAGCGGCGTCGGAGAGGATGAGGGTGCCCTCCGACGCCGCTGAATCAGGGGGTCAGTGTCTGACCGGGCAACCGCCTGACGCAGTCTTGTAATCGACCTGAAACTCCTTGATACCGTTGAGCCAGCCCGAGCGCAACCGCCGCGGATCTCCCAGCTTACTGATATCGGGCAGGTGATCCGCAATCGCATTGAAGATCAGATCGATCTCGAGTCGCGCCAGGTTGGCGCCGAGGCAGAAGTGGGCGCCAGTCCCGCCGAATCCGACGTGCGGGTTGTTCTCCCGCATGATGTCGAACTTCTCCGGGTTCTCGAACGCGGCCTCGTCGAAGTTCGCAGAGCCGTACAGCATTACGACTCGCTGGCCCTTCTTGATCTGCACTCCGCCGAGTTCGGTGTCTTCCAGTGCGGTGCGCTGGAACGAGTTGACCGGGGTCGCCCACCGGACGATCTCGTCCGCCGTCGTCTTGGGGCGCTCCTTCTTGTAGAGCTCCCACTGATCGGGATGGTCCAGGAACGCCATCATGCCGTGTGTGATGGCATTGCGGGTGGTCTCGTTGCCTGCGACCGCCAGCAGGATCACGAAGAAGCCGAATTCCTCGGGAGACAGCTCATTTCCATCGATGTCCGCTTCGATCAGCGTCGTGACGATGTCGTCGGCGGGGCACTTCTTGCGCTCGTCCGCCATCTGGTACGCGTAGCCGAGGATCTCCATCGACGCGGCCTGCGGGTCGATGTCCAGTTCGGGGTCGTCGTAGCCCGTCATCTGGTTGGACCAGTCGAAGACCTTCAGGCGATCCTCCTGCGGCACACCGAGCAGTTCGGCGATCGCCTGCAGCGGAAGCTCACACGCCACCTGGGTGACGAAGTCGCCGGCCCCCGATTCGGCGGCCTCCTTCACGATCTTCTCGGCGCGTTCGGTGAGTTCTTCGCGCAGGCTGTTGATCGCACGGGGCGTGAAGCCGCGGGAGACGAGTTTGCGGAGCTTGGTGTGCTCGGGAGCGTCCTTGTTGATGAGGATGAAGCGCTGCATCTCGATGTTCTCGCGCGGAATGTCGTCGGCGAAGCGCACGATCGCGGTGTTCTCGTGTGTGGAGAAGACGTCGCTGCGCCGCGACACTTCCTTGACGTCCTCGAGCTTGCTGACGACCCAGTAGCCGTCGTCGTGGAAGCCACCGATCTCCGGCGGCTGCGGGTTCCACCAGATCGGGGCAGTCTTCCGCAGTTCGGCGAATTCCTGGTAGGGGATGCGCTCTGCGTAGATGTCCGGGTCGGTGAAGTCGAAACCCTCTGGAAGATTGGGCTGCGCCACTGCTGTCTCCTGCCCTAAGCCATACACCACTCCGTGATGTGGAACACGTTCTACTAGCATTGAAGCACAAGCCGGGCGACTAGCAAAGGAAAGCTCATTCAGACCTTGCCCGGATAGCAGAACCTGTTCTATTTTTTGAGGACAAGGAAAGGAGCCCACCGTGGGCACACCAGTAATCGTCGAGGCAGTACGCACCCCGATCGGAAAGCGCGGTGGCTGGCTGTCCGGATTGCACGCCGCCGAGATCCTCGGCGCCGCTCAGCGGGGCATCCTCGACCGCTCCGGCATCGACCCCGAACTGGTGGAGCAGGTCATCGGTGGTTGCGTCACCCAGGCCGGTGCGCAGTCGAACAACATCACCCGGACCGCGTGGCTGCATGCCGGACTGCCCTGGCAGGTCGGCGCCACCACGATCGACTGCCAATGCGGCTCCGCGCAGCAGGCCAACCACCTCATCGCCGGTCTGATCGCCACCGACGCGATCGACATCGGAATCGCCTGCGGCATCGAAGCGATGAGCCAGGTGCCGCTCGGCGCGAACGTCGGCGAGAACGCCGGACCGCGAAGACCCGCCGACTGGGACATCGACATGCCCAACCAGTTCGAGGCCGCCGAGCGCATCGCCCGTCGCCGCGGAATCACCCGCGCCGACGTCGAGGCGCTCGGAGTCCGCTCGCAGGCACGCGCCAAGCAGGCCTGGGACGAAGGGCGTTTCGACCGGGAAGTGCTGCAGGTGACCGCACCCGTCGTCGACAAGGACGGTAACCTCACCGGTGAGACCCGGGTCGTGACGCGCGATCAGGGTCTGCGCGACACCACCGCGGAGTCGCTCGCCAAGCTGAAGCCCGTACTCGAGGGCGGCATCCACACGGCGGGCACGTCCTCGCAGATCTCCGACGGCGCCGCCGCCGTCATGCTGATGGACGAGGCCAGGGCGCGCGCCCTCGGTCTGAAGCCCCGGGCCCGCATCATCTCCCAGGCGCTCGTCGGCTCCGAACCCGAATTCCACCTCGACGGACCCGTCCAGGCCACGGCGCGCGTCCTCGAACGCAGCGGCATGAAGATCGGCGACCTCGACCTGTTCGAGGTGAACGAGGCGTTCGCCTCGGTGCTGCTGTCGTGGGCGTCGGTGCACGAGCCCGACATGGACAGGGTCAACGTCAACGGCGGCGCGCTCGCACTCGGACATCCCGTGGGCAGCACCGGCTCTCGACTCATCACCACCGCGCTGCACGAACTCGAGCGCACCGACGGGTCGACGGCACTGATCACGATGTGTGCCGGCGGCGCGCTCGCCACCGGCACCATCATCGAGCGGATCTAGGATCTGCCGATGAATGCACCCGCCCCCGCCCGACCGCCCGGCCTCGACTCGAAGTGGACGGTCTCCTTCATCAAGTGGATGTCGAAGATCAACGTCGTGCTGTACCGGCGGACGGGCGGGCGACTGGGCAGCAAGTGGCGGGTGGGCAGCGCCTTCCCCCGAGGGTTGCCCGTCTGCCTGCTCACCACCACCGGACGGAAGAGCGGCGAGCCGCGGATCAGCCCGCTGCTGTTCCTCGAGGACGGCGACCGCATCATCCTCGTCGCCTCCCAGGGTGGCCTCCCGAAGCACCCGATGTGGTATCTCAACCTGCGCGCGAACCCCGAGGTGACCGTCCAGGTGAAGTCGCGGGTGCGGCCGATGACCGCCCACGTGGCGGACCCCGAGGAACGCGCGGGCCTGTGGCCGCGGCTCGTCGCCATGTATCCGGATTTCGACAACTACCAGGCCTGGACCGACCGCACGATCCCCGTCGTGGTCTGCACACCTCGATAGCGTTTGTATGTACCGCCGAGTAACGGGTGCCATGTCGGGGGACTTCTTGCAGTATTGACGCGTACGGACTTGTACGACGGCCGAGGGCGAGGAATTGCAGACATGAGTACACAGGTTCAAGATCGGATACACGACCGTCGAGAGCTCACCGCGGTCCTGCTGCGTGCGCTCGAGCAGCGTCACGAGGTGCTCGACGCCATCGTCGACAGCGAGGATCACGCCGAGGCCCTCACCACCGTCGCCGGGCTCCTCGACACCTCCGAGGCGTACGCGGAAGCCGTCCTCAACCTGACGTTCCGCCGCCTCACCAAGGTCGAACGGCTTCGCATCCAGACGGAACTGAAGGACCTCGACGCCACCCTCGAATGGACGTCGACGGACCGGCCGGCGAGCACGGGGCGGAACTTCCGCCTCCGTCCGTTCACCGAAACCGAGGAAGACGCCGAACTGTTCCGGCGCCGCTGCGGCGAGCAGGTCGACGACGCGGGCGCGCAGTGGTCCGCGGAGCGGGTCGAGAAGGAACGCACGGAAGGCCTGAGCCGTGTCGACGAC
Organism: Rhodococcus sp. IEGM 1305; assembly: GCF_030058635.1. Lineage (NCBI taxonomy): Bacteria > Bacillati > Actinomycetota > Actinomycetes > Mycobacteriales > Nocardiaceae > Rhodococcus > Rhodococcus sp. IEGM 1305. The sequence continues at coordinate 165,060 of NZ_JASHKX010000010.1, read as the reverse complement.
GAGTCCGCCGCATGGTTCGTGTGTGAGGACACCGCGGAGAACACGGCCGTCGGCATGGTGTTCGGTGAACTGTCGGGACGCGAGGTCGACGTGGCCATCTGGATCGCCCCCGACGCCCGGAAGAAGGGCTACGGCACCGCGGCCGTGAAGCACAGCCGTCAGGAGCTTGCCGCGGAGTTCCCGGGAACGGTCCTGGTCGTCCGCGCTCCCGCCTGACCCGCACGTGAGTGGCGAAGCGTGCGGGAGCACACTTCGCCACTCACGTGCGGTGGTCGGGGTCGCGCTGTTTGGTGACGCCCTGAGCCCAGCGGTAGTCGGGCTTGCCGCTCGGTGTGCGCTGGACGGTGTCTTCCACCCACACCAGACGCGGGATCTTGTAGCCGGCCAGGCTTCGCCGCACGTGTTCCTCGAGTCCGGCGAAGTCGACGCCCCGACCGTCGCGCGCCTGCACGACCGCGGAGACCCGGTGCCCCCACCGTTCGTCGGGGACGCCGACCACGATGGCGTCGTAGACGTCGCGGTACGCCTTCACTGCGCTCTCGACCTCTTCGGCGAACACCTTCTCGCCGCCGGTGTTGATCACCATGTTGCCGCGGCCGAGCAGGGTGATCGATCCGTCGGCCTCGATCCGCGCGCGGTCGCCGGTGACGACGACGGGTCGCCCGTCGACCTCCCGGAAGATCTCCCGGGTCTTCTCCGGGTCGTTGTAGTAACCCAGCGGGACGTATCCGCCCTTCGCGAACCAGCCGTCCTTCCCGGACCCCGGCTCGACGGGAACGTCGTCCTCGTCGATCACCAGGGCGTACCGGCCAGGGGGCACCCGGGGTCCACCCACCTGCTTCTCCCCCTTGGTCGCGAAACTGATTCCGCCGAAGCCTGTTTCCGACGCGCCGATCGAATCGGACACCAGCAGTCCCGGGAACGCGTCGAGGAAGGCGTCCTTGATCACCGGTGAGAACAGCGCGGCCCCGGATGCCACGACACCCAGGCTCGACGTGTCGGTGCGCGACGGCTGATGCGCCTCGATCAGCGGCCGTCCCATCGCGTCGCCGGTGATGATGAGGATCTGCACCTTGTGCCGCTCGACGAGTTCCCACGTCCGGTCGGCGTCGAACTTCGATTCCAGCAGCACGGTGTTTCCGCTGAACAGCGCGGTGAACGTCGGCATCATCGCGGCCGCGTGGATCAGCGGCGGCAACGCGAACCACAGGGTCGGCTCACCCTGCGATCCCACCCGCGACTGCTGGTACTCGTCCTCGATCGCGTCACCGGTGTAGAAGTCGAGACCGCCCGCGAGGACGCGCCAGATCGCCTCGTGCGTCCACACGACACCCTTGGGACGTCCGGTGGTGCCGCCGGTGTACATGATGAACAGGTCTTCGGAGCTGCGTTCACCGAAGTCCCGGTCGCCACTGCCGGACAGCGCCTCCTCGTACGGCACCGAGTCGCTGGGCACACCGGCGCCGCCGAGATCGTCCTCGACGACAACGGTGTGCCGGATCCTCGGCAGCGAGGGCAGGACCTCCGCGATGCGCGGCGAGTAGATCCGATGATGGACCACGGCGTCGAGTTCCGCGTTGCCGTAGACGTAGGCGAGTTCGTCGCTGGTGTAGCGGTAGTTGATGTTGACCGGGACCGCACGAATCTTGTACGCCGCCAGCAACGTCTCCATGGTCTCGATGGAGTTGTGCAGGTGCACGCCGATGTGCGAGCCGGCGGTCAGCCCGACCTCCAGGAAGTGGTGGGCCAGCCTGTTGGCGCGGTCCTCCAGTTCGCGGTAGGTGACGCGACGGGCGCCGCAGATCAGCGCCACCCGTTCCGGCATCGCGTCGACGGAATGCTCGAAGAGGTCTGCAAGGTTGTAGGCCACGGGGGCGTCCTCTCTCAGACGACTGTGAGTGGTAGGGGTATTCCTCGATCGGTGAACGCGAAATCGGCTCCCGTGCTGAACCGGGTGAGCGCCACCTCGGGTGCCTCCTTGGCGGGCGGCTCACCGATCACGATCTCCACGGTCAGCGCCGCATCCGTCTCCTCGACCACCTGCACCGCGAACCGCGGCGACACCCCGCGCACGAGCGCAGTCATCGGCCCGAGGTGCTCACCGTCGATCATGGACGGCCACGCTCCGTCCTCCCCGGCTCCGCAGTCCCGGCCGAGGGTCAGCAGCATGCGGTCGCCGAGGGTGATCGTGACGTCCACGTACTGACGGGGATTGAACGCCGGATGCACGGCGAGGACGACGGCGAGACCCTCGAGATCAGCGGGCAGCCCGAGCGCGTTCCGGATCCGTTCCGACGTGAGGCCGGCGATGCCGGTGAGTTGCTTGCGCGCGATGTCGAGTGCGGCTTCGGCATCGGTGCGGGCCCGCACCGCGAGCAGGAAGCCGAGGGTCAGCAGGTGCTGCTGCAGGCACACCTCCTCCGCGATCCGGGTCAGAGCCGAATGGGAGAAGTCCGGGAACCGCAGATCGTCGAGGAGCGCGCCCGCGTAGTCGTGCTGTCCCGGCCCGCCGGTGTCGATCGGCGACAACTCGACCGTCGCCGCACGCGACTTCCCCACCGTCACCAGCCCTTCCGGAATCGGAGGTGGCACGTTTGTGTCGTCGATGGTGACCGTCCAGAGGCAGTGCGGTGTCCGGTCCGCCGGCCGGCGGGGCGGACGGTGCACCGGACGCACCTGCGCGTGCGGGTTGGTGGCCAATGCGGTGGCGTCGAACGTCGGGTCCTCGATGTCGTGGCACATCGCCGTGACGTACTCGTCGCCCATCGGTTCGACGTCCATCAACGCCCCGCAGTGATCCAGCCAGAATTCGCCGTGATCGTGATCGGTGACGCGGTACCGGAAGTCCATGAACTGGGGCGGCGCACCGATGTCGAGTTGCAGACCCTTGAAGATCGTCACGACCCCGTCTCCCTCGAATCCCAGCGCGCGTTGCATCCGCCGCGTGTAGAGGGGGCTCGACGCCATCCACTCCTCGATCGCGACCTGCGTCATGCCCTCGCGACCGAACGCCCCGATCAGGTGCGGCATACCGGAGCGATCGATGAGATGACCGCACAGGAGCAGTTCCGGAACGAGAATCGCGAGATCCTCGCGGGACAGATCGGCGAACGACGACGGAACCTTCACCGTACTCACCACAGCGGGACCGGGGCCTTGCCGACCGGATACCACCCCGGCAGCCGACCGGACGTCGCGCGCTGGATCCGCGCGTTCATGCCGTCGGACATCGCGTTGTTCGTGATCATCTCGAGGAACAGGCTCGAGACGTTGCCGAAGTCGAAGAAGTCACGCTGCCAGGACCATTGGAAGTTGCCGCCGTACCGAAACCAGCTGCCGCCGATTCCGGTGACCTGATAGTGCGTGCCGTCGTCGCGGGTGCGTTCGGACACCTGCTTCCAGAATCCGATGACGTCGCCGCTGCGATCGTCGATGACGAACTGCTGGTACGGGTACTCCCAGCCCTCGAGCCCGTCCATTTCCTGGCCGAGCGCCAGGTCGCGGATCTCGTCCCGGCCGACGGCCATGAAGTCGTCCTTCGGCCCGTAGTTCCATCCGTACGTGGCGTCCTCGGTGTACATCTCGGCCAGCGGCTTCCAGTCGCCGAGCGATTCGCACCGCTTGTTCTCGTCCACCCAGCGCTGCACCATCTCGTCGAGCTCCGCACGATCGAACTGCACCGCCGGGCCGATCCTTCGATCGAACTGCACCATCAGCTATCTCCTTCAGAGTCGTCGTCCGCGAGGATCCGCAGGGCCTGGGTCGGGCAGAAACGCACGGCGCTCTCGACTTCGGCGCGCAGGTTCTCGGGTGGGTCGGTGTCGAGGATCTCGACCTTGCCGTGCTTCGGGACGACGAAGACATCGGGTGCCTCCATCTCGCACACGGCATGACCCTGACACAGGTCGAGATCGGCTTCGACTTTCATCACATGCTTCGCTTCCGGTACCTCACGGTGCACGGCTGCTGCAGCTGCACCACCATCTTGCTGTGATCGTTGCGGTACGTCTCGGAGGGTTGCGCCATCTCGAACTCCCAGTCCTGCAGGAGAATCGAGAAGATCGCCTTCAACTGCATCAGGGCGAACGCGGCCCCGACGCAGCGGTGCCTGCCGGCGCCGAACGGAATCCACGTCCAGCGGTTGACGATGTCTTCCTGGTTGGGGTCGATGTAGCGTTCGGGATCGAACGTGTCCGGGTTCGGGAAGTCCTCCGCGATGCGGTTGGAGATCGCCGGTGTGGCCGCCACCAGGTCGTTCTCGGCGATCCGGTAGCCCCCGACTTCGAACTCGCCCCGCGCGACGCGCAACAGGATGATCAGCGGCGGGTGCATACGGAGCGTCTCCTTCAGCACCGCCTCGAGTTTCGGGATCTGCCTGAGTGCCCCGAAGCTGATGTCGGAGCCGTCCGAATAGAGGTCGTCGAGTTCGGCGACCACCTGCTTGGCGTAGTCCGGGTGTCGCAGCAGCTCGATCAGGGTCCAGGCCGCGGTGCCGGACGTGGTGTGGTGCCCGGCGAACATCATCGAGATGAACATGCCGGTGATCTCGTCCGCCGTGAAGCGCTCGTTGCCGTCCTCGTCCTTGATCGAGACGAGCACGTCGAGCATGTCCCGATCCTCCTTGCCCTGAGGAGGGTTCTCGATGCGCCCGTTCATGATCTCCTGGACGAGTGCCACCAACTGCACCCTCGCCTCGTCCCGCCGGCGGAAGCTCTCGATCGGGGCGTAGGCGTCGACGTACGCGATGGGGTCGGTGCCCTGCTCGAGCTCGTGGTACAGGTGCGCGAACCGGCCGTCGAGCTGCTCCCGGAACTTCTTACCGATCAGGCAGGCCGAGGACGTGTAGATGGTCAGCTCCGCGAAGAATTCGAGGAGGTCGATCTCCCCCTCGTCGCCCCACTGCGCCACCATGCGGTCGACCTCGTGGGCGATCGTCGCGGCGTGCCCCTTCATCTGCTCGCCGCGCAACGCCTGGTTGTGCAGCATTTCCTTGCGGCGCTCGGGGCTCGCGTCGAACACGACTCCCTCGCCGAAGATCGGCTTCATGAACGGGTAGGCGGCCTGCTGGTCGAGATCCTCGTCGGTGGAGCGGAAGAAGAATTCGTTGGCCTCGGCGCCGGACAGCAGCACCACCTTCTTGTCGGCGAGCTGGAAGACACCGACGTTGCCGCACTCCTCCCGGACACGGCGCATCAGCGCGATCGGGTCGGTGCGCAGTTCTTCGAGATGTCCGTGCTCGTGCTCACCGCCGGACACACGTTGCGGGGTAGCCGGGTTCATTCTCCATCCTTTCGTAGGGGCGCCTCGGGCTGCACCTCGATCAGCACCATGTGTGCGCCGCGGGGCGCACTGACGGTGGCGACGACGGCGTCCGCGATCGCGGAGGCGCGCAAGAAGTACGAGTGCCGGGCGAATCCCCACTTCGCCCAGTCTTCGAGGACGGGTCCGATGACCTCCTCGGTGGTGTTCATCCCCATGGACGTCTGCGTGGGTCCCGGACGCACGACCGACGCCCGGACGCCGGTGCCTTCCAGTTCCATTCGCATCTGCCGGCCCATCATCTCGACGCCGGCCTTCGCGGCGTTGTAGGCGCCCATCCGGGGCCGGGGGCTGTCGGCGCAATCGGATCCGATCAGGACGAAGTCTCCGCGCCTGCGTTCGATCATGCCGGGAAGGAGGCGGTGCGCGAGACGCTGCGCACCGACCAGGTGGACGTTGACCTGTCCCAGGAACTGGTCGGGGTCCATCTCGTGGGCGACGGAGAACTCCAGGTCGCCGGCCCCCGACAACGCGATCTCGGTGGGGCCGAGCGCCTTCTCCGCCGCCGTGACGAATTCGTCGACGGATGCGGTGTCGGTGACGTCGAGGTAGTGCGCGAACGCTTCTCCGCCGTTGCTGCGGATCTTCTCCGCGATCTCCTCGCATTCGGCCACCCGGCGGGCACCGAGCGCGACGGGGTGACCGGCCTCGGCCAGCGCATAGGCGGTCGCCGTGCCGATTCCCGACGACGCCCCGGCGACGATCGACGGGCGACGCTGCGGGTTGGGCTCGAACCTAGGCATCGCGGACCTGCACTTTCATGGGAAGGGTGGCGAAACCGCGCACGTTGGTCGAGTGGACGCGCACACTGTTCGCCTCGTCGATGTCGTAGTCGTCGATGCGGGAGACGAGTTCGGTGAGTGCGATCCGCGCTTCGAGCCGCGCCATGTGGGCGCCCAGGCAGAAGTGGGTGCCGCCGCCGAAGCTCGCGAGCTTGTTGGACGTGTCCCGGCCGATCCGGTATTCGTCGGCGTCCTCGAACACCGCCGAGTCGCGGTTCGCGGAGCCGATGAGGATCAGCACCTTGTCGCCTGCGGGAATCGTCCGGTCGTGGAAGTCCAGGTCGACGGACGCCGTTCGCGCGACCATCTGACTGGACGTGTCGAAGCGCAGGGTCTCCTCCACCCACTCCGGCACCCGGCTCGCATCCTCGAACACGTGCCTGGCCTCGCCCGGATAGCGAAAACCCCAGTACAGTGCGTTGCCGAGGAGTTTGGTGGTGGTCTCGTTGCCCGCCACCACCATCAGGAACATGAACGCGATGATCTCGTCGTCGGTGAGCCGGTCGCCGTCGATCTCCGCTTCGAGCAGGGCAGACGTGAGGTCCTCGGTCGGCTTCCTGCGGCGCTCGGCCAGCATGTCGGCGTAGTAGCCGACGAGGTAGAGCGACGCCTCCATCGCGGCGTGGGGCACGTCGAGGACGCCCTCCTCGCGGTGCACCACCAGGTCGGCGAGCCGCCGGAGTTCGACGCGGTCGGCCTCCGGAACCCCCATCAGCTCCGAGATCACGTCCATCGGAAGCTTGCCGGCGAACTCGCCGATCCAGTCGAACTCACCCGCCGCGAGCGCCGGGTCGAGGTATTGCCGGGTCAGATCCAGGATCCGCCCCTCGAGTTCGTTCACCCGCCTCGGGGTGAAGCCGCGGGACACCAGCTGCCGCATCCGCATGTGCCGCGGATCGTCCAGCGCGAGAAAGGACATCGTCTTGTGGGCGTGCGGGCCGTAGGCCGCAGGGTCCAGGGACACCCCGTTCGCGCTCGACAGGCGCTGGTTGTCGCGGAACGCCGCGACGACGTCCTCGTGCCGGGACAACGCCCAGAAGTCGAGTTCCTCGTTGTAGTAGAGGGGTGCTTCTTCCCGCAGTCTTCGATACGTGACGTACGGATCTTCGTGGAAGCCATAGTCGTACGGGTTGAACGTCACCGGATTGTGTGACACCCCGGGCATCGAGGCTGCGGTCATGGCATCTACTCCAGAATCAGCTTGGCGGAAGTTTCGAGTCGATCGGCGAATTGGGCGTAGGACCCGTATCCCATTCCGGCGCGGACCAGGCCGCCGGCGTACAGCAGCTCCAGCGCCTCGAGGACGTCGGGATCGTGGCCCTCGCCCAGTGCGGTGGCGAGGCGGTCGCGGATCTCCAGCCCGATGCGGGCGCGGAGGTGTTCCACGTCGGGGTCGCGGCCGAGCAGCGCGTTGGTGACGGCTCCGGCGAGTTCGGGTTCGTCCGCCACCAGGAGAGCAATGTGGCGGAGCACGGCGACCACACGTCCGGTGCGATCGAGTCCTTCGTCCACCGGCTGCGGTGAGGCGGCGAGGCGCCGCCAGAAGACCTCGGCGACGAGGTGCTCCTTGGACGAGAAGTACGTATAGGCCGTCGCGGGAGCGACCCCGGCGATGCCGGCCACCGAGCGGACCGTGAGTCCCGCGAATCCCTCTTCACGCAGTACTTCGACTGCCGCTTTGGTGAGGCGGTCGACGGTGTCGGCCTGCTTCTCGGTCAGACGGCGGCGGGTGGACTCGAAATTCATACTACTGGACACGTGTCTGGACGCTACTACAGTTACCGTCGGCTGGCAACGAAAATCGGACTCTCACACGGGACTGCGCGGGTGAATTCGCACGGGCATCGTCTTGATGCCGCTGATGAAATTCGACCGCAGCCGGACGACCGGCCCGGTGGGTTCCACGCGGTCGATCCGCGCGGCGAGGGTCTCGAACAGGATCTTCAATTCGAGCCGCGCCAGGTGGGCGCCGAGGCAGAAGTGCACCCCGCTACCGCCGAACGCTATCTGCGGGTTGGGGCTCCGGCCGATGTCGAACCGATACGGCTCGTCGAAGACGTCCTCGTCCCGGTTGGCGCTCGGGTAGTAGATCACCACCTTGTCGCCGGCCCTGACCAACTGATCGCCGATGTAGGCGTCCCGGGTGGCGGTGCGGCGGAAGTCCATCACCGGGGTCACCCACCGCAGGATCTCCTCCACCGCGCTCGCAGCCAGTTCCGGTTCGGACTGCAGTCGTCGCCACTGGTCGGGATGGTCGATGAAGGCCTGCATCCCACCGGCGGTCGCGTTGCGCGTCGTTTCGTTCCCCGCCACCACGAGCAGGACGAAGAACATGTTGAATTCCATCTCGGTGAGCGTGTCGCCGTTCTCGTCCGGCTGCACGAGCTTGGTGACGATGTCGTCGCGAGGCTCGATGCGGCGTTGCGCCGCAAGCTCGTTGGCGTACAGGAAGATCTCGGCCGCGGCCATCTCGCCGTCCGCCTGGGTGGTGCCGTACTCGGGATCGTCGAAGCCGATCATCCGGTTGGACCAGTCGTAGAGCTTGTCCACGTCCCCGGCGGGCGCACCCAGCAGCGCCGCGATGACCTCGAGCGGCAACGGCGCCGCCGCCTCGGGAACGAAGTCGACGTCGCGTGCGTCGAGCAGCCGATCGACGATCCGAGCACAGATGTCACGGATGTGACCCTCGAGCACTTTGACTGTGCGCGGGGTGAATCCGCGGCTGACGAGCTGCCGCAGCCGGGTGTGATCGGGCGGGTCGAGGTTGACGAGCATGGCGGCCTGCTTCGCGCGGGTCTGCTCGTCGAAATCGTCGATCTGAGTGGTGCCCACCGCCGACGAGAACGTCGCGCTGTCGCGGGACACGGCGACGACGTCGGCATGCTTCGTCACCGCCCAGAACCCGGTGCCGTTCTCCTCGGGCTGCCAATAGACGGGTTCGCTCGCCCGCAGGTGGTCGAAGAACGCGTAGGGGACCCCTTCCGCGTAGACGTCGGGGGACTTGAGATCAATCCGAGACGCGGTCATACACTGCTCCTCGATCGATAAACGAATGGGATGCGTCTTAAACTACACACTTTCATTTGTAATGGAAGCCCTTATGCTGGGCCCATGGTGAAAGGGCAGAACGGACCGATCCGACGTCGCACACTCACGCGAGACAAGGTCGTGGATGCCGCGATCGAGATCATCGACGAACTCGGCTGGGAGTCACTGTCGATGACGAGTCTCTCCGCCCGGCTGAACGTCGTCACCGCGTCGCTCTACAACCACGTCCGCAACCTCGAAGAAATCCGCGGTGCGGTTCAGGTGCGCACCATGGCGGAGCTGGGTGCTCACCTGCGCGAGATCGCGATGGGCCGAAGCGGTCCCGACGGCCTCCGCGCGCTCGTCGACGCGCACCGCGTCTGGGCGACCGAGCATCCGCATCGGTATCAGACGCTGACCACCAGCCCGGTGGACCGGGACGCTTTCATCTCCGCCGCACTGGACGCCAACACGGCGCTGCGCACGATGCTGGCATCGTGCGGACTGCCGCCCGAGGACACCCTCGACGCGGCCGTGAGCATCTTCGCCGCCATGCACGGTTTCGTCATGCTCGTGAACACCGACTTCCTCGGCGACGAGCTCGACCTGGACTCGATCTACGAATCCGTGCTGCGGGGAGCACTGTCCAGCGTCGGGTGGCCGGAGCGAACGCACACCCCGTCCTGAAAGGCCACCACCCCACCTGTTGCCGTTCTCAGGCCCAGGCGTCAGAAGGGTTCGGCCGCCACGCCGAGATCGCCCAGATCACCACCACGTCGAGCGCGATGATGAGCACCGACCACCACGGGTAGTGCGGCAGCCATAGGAAATTGGCCACGATCGAGATCGCGGCGATCACGATCGCCGACACCCGGGCCCACGCGGCGCCGGTGAACAACGCGAGGCCGGTCACCGCGACCAACGCACCCAGCACGAGATGGATCCAGCCCCAGACCGTGAAGTCGAACTTGTAGAGGTACTCCACCCCCACCACGAACTCCTCGTTCTCATAGACCGCGGCGAGCCCTTGGAAGAACTGCAGGAGTCCGACGGTGACCATGATGACCGCTGCACCCATCGCGGTCCCCGCCGCGACGCCCTGTTTGACCGACGAACCTTCGGACATGACGCCCCTTCCTCGCCGCAACCCACTGCCGGGTGCATTCATTGTCCGCCGATCCGATGTGCGTTCGCGTCGAAACCGCGGGGTTTCCGACCCACCTGGAATCGGATTGCTCCGGCCGAGGAGGCCACCCGACACAGCCGGCGAGACCGTTCGGTTGCCGCGAATCCCTCGCGCGCCCCGGCCGCTCCGCTCGGTCCACAACTGCGCACCGAAAGTAAACGAACCGAATCGAGGCGATGTTCGCCAACCCCGGCTCGGACGGCACCGACTCGGAGTCGCCGCCCACCTGAACTGGCCACGCATGCTCACCCTCGGTACTGCGAGGAAACCGGGCGACGACATCACTCGAATTCGGGGGCCCGCCCACCGCCCCACAACTGCTCTGTGAGGTCCTGGAAGCACACGAACGTGACGGGGTCATCCTTCCTGCGCAACACCGACCTGCTCACCGCTGCACGCACAACGAAACCTTCACGATGGGCGAGTTCGATTACCTTTCCCGCACAGTCCCGCAGCAACGCCACCGATGCGGGGCCGCCCGGCGACGACGCCGGAACGACCACGTCCGCGACCGAGCACCCGGCGAACCAGTGCTCGGGATACCCCAGCATCCGCTCGAGTGCCGGGTTGGCATGCACAATCACCCCCTCTTCATCGACAGCGAGGGCGGGAACCGGAAGCCGCTCGAGCAACCTCAGCGCCGGAAGCTGCTCCAAATAGCCCAGCGCGGTGTTCGGGTCCGACCGCCGCCTGTCCCTACCCGGCCCTGCCGACGCCCACCTCCGTCTCACCCAGCGGACCAACACATCGAACCGTGCCAGACCGAACAGTGGAGGCAACGTCGATCGTCGGCCAGATCGTCGAATTATTGTTGCCCGCGATCGTCCGTCACCAGCACATTCACCGGGAGGACTCTGTCGAACAATTTTGGTGCAAAACAACATACATTCTCTCCGTGCGTAATTCCGACACAAAGTGCTCGGTTATCCGCGGGCCTCTGCGTCAGCTTCATTGGGCCGCTTTCGCCCAGGCACAAGTCGATTCCACGAGCCGCTATCCGCCGCCAGGGCGAAGTGATTACCGAAAATCATTGCGCTCGTGTTATTTTCGACCTTGATTCGTACGCGGTGTCGCCCGCCGCGTACGGCGGGACGATTTCACTCGCCCGTGCGGGACGCGGGTTCTGCCGATGTAGGCGTCGAGTTCCCGCGGCGTGATGCATTCCATAGTAGCGGCACGGGGTCCGAAAGACTTATCGCTACGGGACGTAGGGCTGATCTTTCCGGGACACGTCGCCGGCCGCCTACGACGAAGTCGTCGCCCATGTGATGCCGGACAATTCAGATCACCGCTCACCGTGAGCGGAACCCACCAACTCCGCCAGCTCGTCGAGCGACCACGGCGGCTCGGTCTCGTGGTCGCGGTAGGCCAGGACCGTCGGAGCCGGCCGGTCGAATCTGCCGACGAAGCCCCCTGATCCGGCGAAGATCCCGCCGGTGATGCCGGCGGCGAGATCGCTGGCCAGGAACGCGTACAGCTGAGCGACGTAGTCGGCGGGTGCCGGATGCAGCGAGCCGTAGCGCGTTGCGTCGTCGAGCATCCCCCGCCCGTGCAGTTCCTCGATGTGCTGCTCGTACTCCGCCCCCACGGACAGGCGGGTCCTGGCACCCGGGCACACGACGTTGGCGCGGACGCCGGACTCGGCCAGTTCGGCCGCGATCGCGAGGGTCAGGCTGTTGACCGCCCCCTTGCCGGCGGGATATCCGGTTCCGCCGTAGTCGCCGAGGAACGCAAACGAACTCGTGTTCACGATCGCTCCGCGCCCCCGTTCGGCCATCAGAGGCGCCACGGCCCGGCACGTGCGGAACGTCGCCGTCAGGTGCGCATCGACGAGTTCGCCCCACTGCTCGTCGGTGACGGTGAGGATGGACGACCCGGCAGGCTCCGCGACGCCGGCGCAGTTGATCAGGACGTCCACCTGGCCGAACGCGCATTCCGCTGCGTCGACCAGCGCCTCCGCGACGCCGTCGGCGGCGGCCGAACCAGCCACCGCTATCGCCCGGCCACCGCCGAGCACGATCTCGCCGGCCACCTTCTCCGCCGCATCGGGATCACGGCCGTTGACCACCACGCCGGCCCCCTCGGCCGCGAGCGCGTGCGCGACGGCCCGGCCGATCCCCCGGCTCGAGCCGGTGACGACGGCGCCTCGCCCGTCCAGCCGTCTCTCCTCGCGTGAATTCATCGCACCTCCGTCGAACTCGTCATTGCGGCATCCAGTTGTTCAAACTATAGTCCAGACACATGTCCAGTTTTCGGAGATCGCTTTGACACTCACCCGATTCGGAAGCGAAAATCCATGACTCTGCGCCCCACCGACAGCTCTGCTCTCCTGATCGACGGCAAACTGATTCCCGGTTCCGGCGGCACGTTCGAGGTGATCAACCCGGCCACCGAGGAGGTACTCGGGAGGGCCGCCGACGCCACCGCGTCCGACATGGACGCCGCGATCGTCGCGGCCCGGCGAGCCTTCGACGACACCACGTGGTCCCGCGACCACGCCTTCCGCGCCCGCTGCCTGCGACAGCTGCGCGACGTACTGCAGTCCCACGTCGAGGAACTACGCGACATCACCATCGCCGAGGTCGGCGCCCCCGCCTTCCTCACCAGCGGACCGCAACTCGAAGGCCCGGTCGCCGACCTCGGATATTTTGCAGACCTCGCCGAAAGCTATTCCTGGGAACAGGATCTGGGCATCGCCGAGCCGATGGGCATCAAGACCCGCCGACGCGTCCTCAAGGAGGCCGTCGGCGTGGTCGGGGCCATCACGCCGTGGAACTTCCCGCACCAGATCAACTTCGCCAAGATCGGCCCCGCACTCGCGGCCGGCAACACGGTGGTCCTCAAACCCGCGCCCGACACTCCCTGGTGCGCCGCCCTCGTCGGGCACCTGATCGCCGAGGAGACCGACCTCCCGGCCGGCGTGGTCAACATCGTCACGTCGAGCGACCATTCCCTCGGCGCTCAGCTCTCCACCGACCCCCGCGTCGACCTCGTGTCGTTCACCGGTTCGACCGCCACGGGCAAGGCCGTCATGGCGGCGGCGTCCGAGTCGCTGAAGAAGGTCTTCCTCGAACTCGGCGGCAAATCGGCGTTCATCGTGCTCGACGACGCCGACCTCGCGGGTGCGTGCGGGGTCGCCGCGTTCACAGTGTCCACCCACGCGGGGCAGGGCTGCGCCATCACCACCCGGCTGCTCGTTCCCCGCGACAAGTACGACGAGGCGGTCGAGGCCACGGCCCGGACCCTGGGCGGATTGCAGGCGGGCGATCCCAGGAAGCCCGGCACCATCTGCGGTCCCCTCATCTCCGCGCGGCAACGCGCCCGCGTCGAGGACTACCTGCGGCTCGCGCGGGAGGAAGGCGGCACGATCGTGGTCGGTGGCGGCCGACCGGCCGATCAGGACCGTGGATTCTTCGTCGAACCCACCCTGATCACCGGCCTCGACAACACCGCCCGGGTGGCTCGGGAAGAGATCTTCGGACCCGTGCTGGTGATCATTCCCCACGACGGCGACGAGGACGCGATCAGCATCGCCAACGACTCGCCGTACGGGCTGTCCGGGTCGGTGTGGGGCACGGACCCCGCACGCGTGAAGCGAGTGGTCGACGGCGTGCGCACCGGAACACTCAGCGTCAACGGCGGCGTCTGGTATTCCGCCGACGCCCCGTTCGGCGGTTACAAGCAGTCCGGAATCGGCCGCGAGATGGGTGTGGCCGGATTCGAGGAATACCTGGAAACCAAGCTGGTCGCGGAACCGGCCCAATAGTACGCCGGCGAGCCGGCCCGACAACACAGGAGTCAATCGATATGGGACGTTTCGACGGGAAGACCGCCATCGTCACTGGCGCCGCGCAGGGCATCGGCGAGGGCTACGCGCGCGCCCTCGCCCGCGAGGGCGCGAACGTGGTGGTGGCCGATCTCAATGCGGAGCTCGGCCAGACGGTGGCCAAGCAGATCAGCGCGGACGGCGGGACTGCGGTGTTCAAGGATGTCGACGTCGCCGACGAGGACTCGGCGAAGCAACTCGCCGAGTTCACGGTCGAGAAGTTCGGCGGCATCGACCATCTCGTGAACAATGCCGCGATCTACGGCGGCATGAAGCTCGATCTCCTCATCACCGTGCCGTGGGACTACTACAAGAAGTTCATGGCCGTGAACTTCGACGGCGCCCTCAACGTGACCCGCGCGGTGTGGCCGCACATGAACAGCGGCGGTGGCGGGTCGATCGTCAACCAGTCGTCCACGGCCGCCTGGCTGTACTCGGGTTTCTACGGACTCGCGAAGGTCGGGATCAACGGCCTCACCCAGCAACTCGCCCACGAGGTGGGTGGCATGAACATCCGGGTCAACGCCATCGCGCCCGGACCGATCGACACCGAAGCCACCCGCACCGTCACGCCGGGAAATATGGTGGCAGACATGGTCAAGACGTTGCCGCTGAAGCGAATGGGCACCCCCGACGACCTCGTCGGTGCCTGCCTGTTCCTGCTCTCCGACGAGGCGAGCTGGATCACCGGGCAGATCTTCAACGTCGACGGCGGACAGATCTTCCGCGCATGACCACGACCGAGCGGGTATCCGTCGGCTACATCGGCCTCGGGAACATGGGTGCGCCCATGGCCAAGCGGCTGCTGGACCGCCCCGGCGGGCTCATCGTGTGCGACACCCGGCCGGAGGCACTGGAACCGTTCGGCAAGGCGGGCGCGAAGGTGACGTCGAGTCCGCGGGAGGTGGCGGAGAACGCGGACGTCATCTCCGTGACCGTGCTGAACGACGAGCAGGTGCGCGCGGTCGTCACACAGCTCCTCGACACCGCGCGGCCGGGCACCGTCGTGGCAGTGCATTCCACCATCAGCGACGTCACCGCCGTCGAACTCGCCGACCGTTGCCGTGCGCACGGCGTCGACCTGATCGACGCGCCCGTGAGTGGCGGCGCACCCGGCGCCCACAAGGGGAAGCTCGCAGTGATGGTCGGGGCGAGCGACGACGCGTTCGAGAAAGTGCGGGAGCCGTTCGGGCACTGGGCCGAACTCGTCGTGCACGCCGGAGACGTGGGCGCGGGAACGCGGATGAAGCTGGCCCGCAACCTGCTGCACTTCGTCTCGTTCACGGCCGCCGCCGAGGCGCAGCGGCTCGCCGAGGCCGCCGGTCTCGACATCACCGAACTCGGGAAGGTCGTCCGGCACACCGACGCGATCACCGGTGGCGCCGGAGCGATCATGCTCCGCGACACCACCGACGCGCTCGACGAGACCGACAACTGGTACCCGATCATGACCCACGTCCGCGATCTCGGGGAGAAGGACCTGTCGCTGGCGATCGGGCTCGGCGAACGACTCGACGTCGCGCTGCCGCTCGCCCGGCTCGCGCTCACGGGCCTGGGTCCTGGACTCGGCGTCGACAGCACCGTGGACAAGAAGGAGCAACCATGACCGACGACACCCGCACCCGTGGCCTGGCCATGATGGAGAAGGTCTACGGATTCGAGATGCAGGACGGGCCCGGCGCGCATTTCGCCGTCACCGCCGACCACCTGTTCGCCGACATCTGGTCGCGGCCCGGGCTGAGCATCCGCGACCGCCGGCTTCTCCTCCTCGGTGCGCTCACCGCGCAGGGGCTCGTCGACGTCGCCGAGATCCAGGTGGGGGCGGCCCTGCACAACGAGGAACTGGACGAGGACCAACTCCGGGAGATCGCGCTGTTCCTGTGCCACTACGTGGGCTGGCCGTTGGGAACGAAACTCGACTCGATGATCGGCGGGGTGCTACACAAGCGGAAGAAAGCGGCCAGAGCGGCCGCCCCGGACGCAGAGGCCACATGAGCACCGAATACCTGACACCAGAGCTTCTCCGACTCGCCGACTCGACCCCCGGCTTCATGCCGGAGGACGAGGGGACGGCCCTGCACGAGGCCGCGATGCAGTACCTGTCTCCCGGCGGGGTGGGCGTCGAGATCGGCACGTACTGTGGTCGTTCGACGATCTATCTCGGGGCGGCGGCGAGGGCACGGGCCGCCCGCATCGTCACGATCGATCACCACCACGGTTCCGAGGAGCATCAGCCCGGCTGGGAATATCACGAACCGGCGTTCATCGACCCACATACCGGTCTGCTCGACACGGTCGGCCGGTTCCGGCACACGATGGCCGACTCGGGGCTCGAGGACTACGTCGTGGGTGTGCTGGGCCGGTCGTCGACGGTGGCGACGTTCTGGCGCACTCCCGTGAACTTCGTGTTCATCGACGGCGGCCACACGTCGGAGGCGGCGTCGGCGGATCTCGAGGGGTGGGCGCCGTGGGTGAACGTCGGCGGCGCCCTGGTGATCCACGACGTGTTCCCGGACCCGGCGGACGGCGGACGCCCGCCGTTCGAGATCTACGAACGTGCCCTGGCGACAGGACAATTCAAGGAGACGTCCGTCACCGGTTCGCTGCGCGTTCTCGAGCGGGTGGGCGGTCAGACAGGCGAACCGCTGGCGTGACAGTAGTCGCCGCAGCGGTCGAGGCCGATCGGTAGTCCCACGGGCAGCGCCGCGTCCCGGAAGATCCCGTGTCCGGGCGTGGTGCGGGACAACGCGTCCGCGGCGAGGATCATCGCCCCGCCCGTCCACGTGGTCTGCTCGACCGGCCACCGCTTGCCGTCGCTGTAGACGAGCCCCGTCCAGTACGAGCCGTCCGGATCCCGCAGGTGCTGCATGGCGGTGAACTGCGCGAGCGCGCGGCTGTGTTCCCCCATCGCGTCGAGCGCCAGCACCAGTTCACACGTTTCGGCGCCGGTCACCCACGGCCGGTGGTCCACGCAGCGGATGCCGAGCCCCTCGACCACGAAGTCGTCCCACCGCGACGCGATGCGGTCCGACGCGACCTCACCGCGGACTGCACCCCCGAGGATCGGGTAGTACCAGTCCATCGAGTATTCGTCCTTGATCGCGAACGACTCCGGGTGCTGCCTGATCGCGTGACCCAGGGTGTATTTCGCGAACTCCCATTCCGGCTGCGGGTCGTCGACCAGCCGCGCGAGGAGCAGCCCGCAGTGCAGGCTGTGGTGAATGCTGGAGTTCCCGGTCAGCAGCGCCTCGGGGCAGTCCTGTCCGTTCTCGCCGCGGGCCCACCAGATTTCGCCGCTCGACGACTGCATGTCGACGACGAAATCGAGACCGCCCTGCACGGACGGCCACAGGGCGTCGACGAAATTCCGGTCACCGGTGACGAGGTAGTGGTGCCACACCCCCACCGCGAGGTAGGCGCAGAAGTTGCTGTCGGAATCGTGATTCTCCACAGCCCCGTCGCGGAACTTCATCGGCCACGAACCGTCCGGTCGTTGCGTGCGCCGCGACCACTCGTACGCGCCCTCCGCCTCGTCGGTCAGGCCGGCGACGGTGAGTGCCATGGCGGATTCGACGTGATCCCACGGGTCGGTGTGCCCACCGGGAAACCACGGCAGCGCCCCCGACGACTCCTGCGCTGCCGCGATCGACCGTGCCGTCTGCCTGACCTGGCTCTCCGACAACACGTTCGGTACCGACGGGACGCCGGCGGCTCTCACCGCGGCGCCTTCACCACGCTCGGTTCCCTCGGCTTCTCGAGGTAGAACACGACGCTCTTGCCGACCACGGGGTTGAGGACCTTCTCGGCGGTGCGCGTGAGCCAGGGGGCTTTCATCATGTCCCACACCAGAACCTGGTGGTACGCCTTCGCGAAGGGGTTGTCGTTGTTCTCCACCCCCACCGCGCACTTGAGCCACCAGTACGGTGAATGCAGGGCGTGGGCGTGATCCCGTCCCTGGACCTGCAGGCCGGCGGCCGTCAGCTTCTCCGCCAGCTCGTCGGCGCGATAGATGCGGACGTGGCCACCCTCCACCTCGTGGTACGCGTCGGACAGCGCCCAGCAGATCTTCTCCGGCAGCCACCGCGGAACCGTCACCGCCGCAACACCACCCGGCTTGAGAATGCGGGCCAGCTCGGCGATGGCCCGGCCGTCGCGGGGCACGTGTTCGAGGACCTCGGAGATGAGGACCACGTCGAACGTCGCATCCTCGTACGGCAGGTTCAGCGCGTCGCCGACCTCCACCCGAGCCGCGGCTCCCGCCGGGACCTCACCGACCTCGGCCATCGCCACGAACATCTTCTCGACGTCCGCGAGTTCGTCGGCGTTCTGGTCGAAGGCGATGACGTCGGCGCCGCGTCGATACAGCTCGAACGAGTGCCGTCCGGCGCCCGCCCCGATGTCGATCACCTTGTCGCCGGGCTTCACACCCAGCCGGTCGAAGTCCACGGTCAGCACGGTCGGCCTCCTTGACGGGTCTGCGCTATCGCATCGGCATAGGTCTGCGCGGTTTTCGCGGCCACGGCGGCCCAGCTGTAGCGCTCGAGCACGCGTCGACGGCCACCGTCACCGAGCCGGGCCCGGCGCTGCGGATCATCGAGTAACGCGCCCAGCACGTCCGCGAGTTCCTGGGGGTCGCCGGGCGTCACGAGCACACACGCCTCCTCGTCCGTTCCCACCACCTCGGGAATGGCGCCGGCGCGGCTCGCCACGAGCGGGGTGCCGCACGCCATCGCCTCGACGGCGGGCAGCGAGAAGCCCTCGTACAGCGACGGGACGCACGCGACGTCGGCCGATGCCAGCAGCGACGCCAGTTCGGCGTCGTCGATACCCGACACCGTCCGGACGACGTCGCCGATGGCCAGCTCCTCGATGAGCTTCTCCGTCACTCCCCCGGGTGCGAGCTTGGTGACCAGCACCAGTTCGACGGCGCGCTCGGTGTGCACCTTCGCGACCGCCTCGAGGAGCGTCGACACCCCCTTGAGGGGCATGTCGGCGCTGGCGACGCACACGACGCGGCCCGGAACCCGGGCGGCGGCCGGGGGTCGGAAGACCTCGGTGTCCACACCCAGCGGGATGGTCTGCAGGTTGTCGGCGGGAACGTCGAAGGCCGCGCTGATGTCGTCGGCGGAGGACTGCGACACCGTCAGCAGTGCGGGGATGGCACGCGCCACCCGCTTCTGCATCCGCAGAAATCCGTACCAGCGCCGGACCGTCACCTGGCGCCACCACTTCGCCGACGCCAGGTCCAGCTCGCGGTCGCGGGTGATCGGATGATGGATGGTGGCGACGACGGGGAGTCCGGCCTTCTGGAGTTGCAGCAGCCCATAGCCGAGGCACTGGTTGTCGTGCACCACGTCGAACTCGTCGGCGCGCTCCTTCAGCAGTCGCGCGGCACGGAGGCTGAACGTGAGCGGCTCCGGGAACCCGGCCGTCCACATGGTCGCGACCTCGAGCACGTCGACGGCGTCGCGGAACTCGCGCGGGTGCGGCGTTCTGAACGGATCCGGCTCGCGATACAGGTCGAGGCTGGGGACCTTCGTCAGCGTCACCCGCGGGTCGACGTCCGGGTACGGCTGCCCCGAGAACACCTCGACCTGATGGCCGAGTTCGACCAGCTCACGGCTGAGATGGCGTACGTACACACCCTGCCCACCACAGTGGGGCTTGCTTCGAT
This sequence comes from Rhodococcus sp. IEGM 1305, assembly GCF_030058635.1. Lineage (NCBI taxonomy): Bacteria > Bacillati > Actinomycetota > Actinomycetes > Mycobacteriales > Nocardiaceae > Rhodococcus > Rhodococcus sp. IEGM 1305. The sequence continues at coordinate 145,246 of NZ_JASHKX010000010.1, read as the reverse complement.
ACGACAAGAGTGCGATGCGCACGGACTTCGGCCTCTCCTCGAGCAGTTGGCAAGCAATACTAGAACACGTTCCTACTCGGGTGTGCCCTCATCCCATCCAACCGCACTCACTCACCCCACCGCGGTCGACTCGCGCAATCCCTCGAGTTTTCCGGCCAGGCGCCCCAAGTACGCCAGGACGTCTTCCTCGCTCCGGTCGGGCAGTCCGTACACGACCTCGGTGACGCCGAGGTCCTTCCACCGCCGCAGTTTGTCCATGTCCGGCTTGCCGTCGAGCACGACGATCCGCGGTTCGCCGTCCCGGCCGGCCTCCCGCCACATCCGCTGTAGCGTGGCGACGCGGTCGTCGATGTCCTGCTCGATCGGAGTGGTCATCCACCCGTCGGCCGATTTCACGATCCATCGGAAGTTCTTGTCGTTGCCGGCGGCGCCGACGATCACCGGAGGCACCCGGGACGGCTTGGGCCACGCCCAGCTCGGACCGAAGCTCACGAACTCGCCGTCGTAGGACGCCTCGTCCTGCGTCCACAGCGCACGCATCGCCTCGAGGTACTCGCGCAGCATCGTCCGGCGTCGTCCGGGCGGAACGTTGTGATCGGTGAGCTCGTCGAGATTCCACCCGTACCCCACGCCGAGGATGACCCGTCCGCCGCTGAGGTGGTCGAGGGAGGCGATCGTCTTGGCCAGCGTGATCGGGTCGTGCTCGACCGGCAGCGCCACCGACGTCCCCAGTTCGATCCGCTCCGTGACCGCCGACGCCGACGCCAGCGCCACCCACGGGTCGAGGGTGCGCATGTAGCGGTCGTCGGGCAGCGACGCGTCGCCTGTCTGAGGATGCGCCGCATCGCGTTTCACCGGAATGTGCGTGTGCTCGGGCACGTAGAACGAGTCGAATCCGTTTGCCTCTGCACCCCTCGCAGCCGAGGCCGGCCCGATCCCGCGGTCACTCGTAAACAACGTAATGCCGAATTTCACGAATTCTCCTTGGCCGTGACCCTTTTCCTTCTTGCACACTAACTTCTGGACACCTGTTTATCAATGTGTCCAAACAACTCTCCAGTTCTCCGCGCAGCCGGACGAACGGGACGCTCGTTCGATCTGAGGCAACGGGCGTCCCGTTCGTCCGGTGCAGGTGAGTGGCAATGCGTGCCCCAGCACACTTAGCCACTCACCTGTTCAGGCGCCGTAGACCGGGAGCGGGGTTTCGGCCTTGGCGAGGAGGTCGGCGACGACGGGCCCGATCTCCTTCGGTTCCCAGCGCGCACCCTTGTCCTGGGTGGGGCCGTGCCGCCAGCCCTCGGCGACGGTGATCTTGCCTCCCTCCACCTCGAACACGCGTCCGGTGACGTCCTTCGACTCCGTGCTGCCCAGCCACACGACGAGCGGGGAGATGTTCTCCGGCGCCATCGCGTCGAACCCCTCCTCGGGCGCGGCCATCGCCTCCGCCATCGCGCCGCCCGCGCCGACGGTCATCCGGGTGCGTGCGGCCGGGGCGATCGCGTTGACGGTGACACCGTAGTTCGTCAATTCCGCGGCCGCCTGAATGGTCATCTCCGCGATCCCCGCCTTCGCGGCGGCGTAATTGCCCTGCCCGATCGAACCCTGCAGTCCGGCACCGGAACTGGTGTTGACGATCCGGGCGTCGACCGGGTTGCCCGCCTTCGCCTCGGCCCGCCAGTACGCGGCGGCGTGGCGCAGCGTCGCGACATGCCCCTTCAGATGCACACGCACGACGGCGTCCCACTCCTGCTCGCTCATCCCGACGAGCATGCGGTCGCGCAGGAACCCGGCATTGTTCACCAGCACGTCCAGGCGCCCGTACGTGCCGATGGCGGTGTTGATCAGGTTCTCGGCGCCGGCCCAGTCCGCGACGTCGTCACCGTTGACGACGGCCTCGCCGCCCGCGGCGACGATCTCCGCGACCACCCGCTCGGCCGGACTCTCCCCGGTCGCGGAACCGTCGACACCGGCTCCGATGTCGTTGACCACCACCTTGGCGCCCTCGGCGGCGAACGCCAGCGCATGGGCGCGTCCGATTCCGCGTCCGGCGCCCGTCACGATGACGACGCGACCGTCGACCACTCCACTCATGCCTTCTCCTCTGTAGATGCTGTCGCTGTAGATGCTGTCGCTGTAGATGCTGTCGCTGCCGCCAGGAAGGCGGGACGTTCTCCGCCGCCGTGGACGGTCAGTGTCGAACCGCTGACGTACGCCGCCAGCGGTGAAGCCAGGAACACCGCGCAGTTGCCGATGTCCTCGGGGCAGGCCATCCGGCCCAGCGGGACCGTGTCCCCGACCGCCGCGATCCCCGCCTCGTCGCCGTAGTGCAGATGCGCGAGTTCGGTGCGGACCAGGCCGACGACCACCGAGTTGACCCGCACCTTGGGCGCCCACTCGACCGCGAGACTGCCGGTGAGACTGTCGACCCCCGCCTTCGCCGCACCGTATGCCGCGGTGCCGGGCGACGGTCGCGAGCCGCTGACGCTGGAGATATTCACGATCGCACCACCGGAATCCTGCTTCTGCATCACCGCATTCGCGACCTGCGACACCAGCAGCGGGGCGAGCAGATTCAGCTCGACGATCTTGGAGTGGAACTTCGGACTCGCCTCCGCGGCGAGCGCGAACGGTGCGCCGCCGGCATTGTTGACCAGGACATCGAGCCGGCCGTGCCGCTCGACGATCCGGTCGACGAGACCCTGCACCTGCCCCGGATCACGGATGTCGCACGGCAGGAATTCGACCGCCCGGCCGTCCACCTCCACCGGCGCCTCCCCCGGCCGGCGGGCGCAGGCCACCACCGTCGCACCCGCCCGCAGGAACGTGCGGCTGATGCCCGCGCCCACCCCGCGAACACCGCCGGTCACCAGCACGATCGCCCCGTTCAGACCTGAATCCACGAATACCTCCGCTGTTGCATGTTCTCGCAGGCCCAGCTCAGAGCTGTCCGGCCCGCACATGTGCTAACTTACCAAGCAATCGCTTGGTTCGGTATAAGACGTTAGGAACATGCCATGGGCATCACCTCCACCACCGACGGAGACGGCATCACCACGGTCATCGTCGACTACCCGCCCGTGAACGCCATCCCGTCCCGGGGCTGGTTCGAGTTGGCCGACGCCGTACTCGACGCGGGCCGGAATCCGGACACCCACGTGGTGATCCTGCGAGCGGAGGGACGCGGGTTCAACGCCGGCGTCGACATCAAGGAAATGCAGGCCACCGACGGCTACGGCGCGCTGGTCGACGCCAACCGCGGCTGCGCGGCCGCGTTCGCCGCCGTCTACGACTGCGCCGTGCCCGTCGTGGTCGCGGTCAACGGATTCTGCGTCGGCGGCGGCATCGGCCTGGTCGGGAACGCCGACGTGATCGTCGCGTCCGACGACGCCGTCTTCGGACTACCCGAGGTCGACCGCGGCGCACTCGGCGCCGCCACCCACCTCGCCCGGCTCGTCCCCCAGCACATGATGCGCACGCTGTACTACACGGCGCAGAACGTCACCGCCCAGCAACTCCAGCACTTCGGATCGGTGTACGAGGTGGTGCCGCGCGAAAAACTCGACGACACCGCCCGCGACATCGCCGCCACGATCGCAGCCAAGGACACCCGGGTCATCCGCTGCGCCAAGGAAGCCATCAACGGCATCGACCCCGTCGACGTGAAGACCAGTTACCGCCTCGAGCAGGGCTACACCTTCGAACTCAACCTGGCCGGCGTCGCGGACGAGCACCGCGACGAGTTCGTCGAAACCGGCAAGCCCCGCTCGAACTCGAACACCAGGAAAGGCTGACATCGATGGCGAGCAAACGCGACAAGAGGATCTCGCTCGACGACGCGGTCGGAGAACTGCGCAGCGGAATGACCATCGGCATCGGCGGCTGGGGTTCGCGCCGCAAACCGATGGCGCTGATCCGGGCGCTGCTGCGCTCGGACGTCACCGACCTCACCGTCGTCACCTACGGCGGCCCCGACCTGGGGTTGCTGTGCTCGGCGGGCAAGGTCAGGAAGGCGTACTACGGCTTCGTGTCCCTCGATTCGGCCCCGTTCTACGACCCGTGGTTCGCGAAGGCCCGCACCGCGGGTGAGATCGAGGTCCGCGAAATGGACGAGGGCATGGTCAAGTGCGGCCTCGAGGCCGCCGCCGCCCGGCTGCCGTTCCTGCCGATCCGCGCCGGGCTCGGCTCCGACGTCCGGGCTTTCTGGGGCGAGGAACTGCGCACCGTCACCTCCCCCTACCCCGACGCGTCCGGCAAGCCCGAGACGCTGATCGCAATGCCCGCCCTGAATCTCGATGCGGCACTGGTCCACCTGAACCTCGGCGACAAGCACGGAAACGCCGCCTACACCGGAGTCGACCCCTACTTCGACGACCTGTACTGCGCGGCCGCCGAGAAGCGATTCGTCTCCGTCGAACGGGTGGTGGAAACCGAGGAACTGGTGAAAACCGTTCCACTGCAAAACCTCATCCTCAACCGCATGATGGTCGACGGCGTAATCGAGGCCCCGCACGGCGCCCACTTCACCCTCGCCGGCGACAGCTACGGCCGCGACGAGAAATTCCAGCGCCACTACGCCGAATCGGCGAAGACCCCCGAAACGTGGCAGCAGTTCGTCGACACCTACCTGTCCGGCAGCGAGGACCACTACCAGGCCGCCGTGAAGAAATTTGCAGAGGAGCAGGCATGAGCGAGACGACCACCGACGTCACCCGCGCGGAGTACTGCGCGATCGCGTGCGCCGACATCTTCTCCGGGGCAGGCGAGATCATGGCCAGCCCGATGGCGACCCTGCCCCTGATCGGCGCCCGCCTCGCGCGACTGACCACCGAACCCGACCTGCTGATCACCGACGGCGAGGCCCTGATCTTCGCGGACACCCCCGCCGTCGGCGCGAAGGCCCCCATCGAGGGCTGGATGCCGTTCCGGAAGGTCTTCGACGTCGTCGCCTCCGGCCGCCGGCACGTGGTGATGGGCGCCAACCAGATCGACCGGCACGGCAACCAGAACCTGTCGGCGTTCGGTCCGCTGCAGCAGCCGACACGGCAGATGTTCGGCGTCCGCGGCGCCCCCGGCAACACGATCAACCACCCCACCAGCTACTGGGTGGGCAAACACACCCCGCGGGTGTTCTGCGACAAGGTCGACATCGTCTCGGGCGTCGGCTACGACCAGATCGACCCGGAAAACCCCGCCTACCGGTTCCACCACCTGCACCGGGTGGTGAGCAACCTCGGGGTGTTCGACTTCGGCGGACCCGACCACACCTTCCGGGCGCTGTCGCTGCACCCCGGCGTCACCGCCGCCCAGGTCACCGAGAACACCTCGTTCGAGGTGGCAGGGCTCGCCGACGCCGGCGCCACCCGCGCACCCACCGACGACGAACTACAGCTGATCCGCGAGGTCCTCGACCCCCGCAACCTGCGCGACCGGGAGGTGTCGGCATGAGCACCCTCCGCACCGCGCTGACCGAGCTGGTCGGCGTGCAGCACCCGGTGGTCCAGACCGGGATGGGCTGGGTGGCCGGACCGCGACTCGTCGCCGGCACCGCCAACGCCGGCGGCCTCGGCATCCTGGCATCGGCGACGATGACCTACACCGAACTCGAATCGGCGATCGCGAAGACCAAGACCCTCACCGACAAACCGTTCGGGGTCAACATCCGCGCCGACGCCACCGACGCCCCGCAACGCATCGACCTGCTCATCCGGGAGAACGTGCGCGTCGCGTCGTTCGCGCTGGCACCGAAACAGGAACTGATCGCGAAGCTCAAAACCGCCGGCGTGGTCGTCATCCCGTCGATCGGCGCCGCCAAACACGCCACGAAGGTCGCCTCGTGGGGCGCCGACGCCGTGATCGTGCAGGGCGGCGAGGGCGGCGGGCACACCGGCCCCGTGGCCACCACCCTGCTGCTGCCCTCGGTGCTCGACGCCGTCGACATCCCCGTCGTCGCCGCCGGCGGCTTCTACGACGGACGCGGACTCGCCGCCGCCCTCGCCTACGGCGCCGCCGGCATCGCGATGGGCACCCGATTCCTGCTCACCCAGGAATCCACGGTCCCCGACTCCGTCAAACAGCAATACCTCACCCGGGGACTGCAGGACACCACCGTCTCCCGCAAGGTCGACGGCATGCCCCACCGGGTCCTCAACACCGACCTCGTCAACAGCCTCGAACACTCCGGCAACATCCGCGGCCTCGTCGCCGCCGCCCGCAACGCATCCAAATTCAAGGCCATGACCGGCATGACATGGTCGACGCTCGTCAAAGACGGCCTCGCCATGAAAAAGTCCAGCGACCGCACCTGGCAGCAGATCATCATGGCCGCCAACACCCCGATGCTGCTCAAAGCCGGACTCGTCGACGGCAACACCCACGCCGGCGTCCTCGCCTCCGGACAAGTCGTCGGACTACTCGACGACCTACCCACCTGCAAGGACCTCATCGACGGCATAATCGCCGACGCCATCAAACGCATCGACGCACTCGGCGCCCTCCGCGCCTGAACCAACGGGACGCTCGTTCGATCTGACGCAACGAGCGTCCCGTTCGTCCGGCTAGGGGGTGGCGGCCTTCGCCGCGCTCAGCTGGATGACGCGGCCTTCGCCGCGATGCGCGCCCGGACCTCCGGCCGGCGCAGCGGGGGTACCGTCTGCGGCGGCTGCTTCCGCGGCGGCAGTGCCGCGAGCAGCTTCGTGGTGGCCTCGGTGACGACGGCTACCGCCTCCTCGAAGGGCTCACGGTTGGCGTCCGACAGCTTCTGTATCCCGCTGACCTTCCGGACGTACTGACGCGCCGCCGCCTCGATCTCCTCCGCGGTGGCCGCCGGTTCGAGTCCGCGCAGCTCGGTGATGTTTCGGCACATGTTTCGACGATAGCGCCGCCCGGCCGTCTCCGCGGCTCCTCGGCGCTGGGCGAATGTACCTTTGGGCGCACCTGAGGCGCCGGAAGGTACATTCGCCCGCCGGGGTGGCGCTGCCTCAGCTGCGGGCGGGCTCCAGCGCGTCTTCGTCCGCGGGCACGACGTCCGTCTCGACGTCCGGGAGCGGGGTGCGGGACCGTGCGGCCACGACGGCCGCGCCGAGCAGGACCAGCGCGATGAGGCACTGCGAGCTTCCGATCACCTCACGCACGGCCGCCTCCACCCAGCCCGACGACGAGGACTGCAGGACGAAGTTCGGGCCGATCAGGAAGATCAGGGTCGCGGCGCCGATCAGGGGTCGCCAGCTGCGGTACTGCGGTGCGATCAGAATCGGAATCAACAGGATGCTGTACGCCCAGTGGTGGGTGACGGCGAACGGCGCGGCGAGCAGCGATGCCAGGGCGACGATCGCCAGCGCGATCAGGTGCTCACCGGAACGGGTGAAGCGGTACGCCGACCACGCCGCGGCGGACACGATGACGGCCGCGCTGAGCACCCAGAGAATGCTGGCCAGCCGGCCTTCCGCCCCGAGCCGCGCGATGACGCCGGTGACGGCCTGGTTGCGGAAGAAGTCGGGCGCGCCCGCACGGCCGGTGGCGAAGAATTCGGTGGTCCAGAACCACACCGACGACTGCGGTAGCAGCCAGAAGCCGAGGCCGACGGTGACCAGGATCGTGGCGAGGGATCGTCCGATCGAGCGGAAGTCGCGGCGGACGAGCAGGACCAGGAGAAAGGCCGCCGGGGTGATCTTGACGGCCGCGGCGAGACCGATCGCGACTCCGCGGAACCTTTTCGGGATCGCACCGGTGCAGTCGGCGACCACCAGTGCCATCAGGATGATGTTGATCTGACCGAAGTCGAAGTTCGAGCGCATCGGTTCGAGGAGAAGCACCGGGCCCATCGACAGCAGAGCGAGAAGTTCGGGGCGTGCGACGTCGAGCTTCGACAGCGCCGCCTTGACCATCCACCACACGAGCCCGAGGTTGAGGGCGCACCACAGCGCCTGCAGGACCGCGGGGTCGATCTCCGCCATCGGCGCGAAGAGGATCGCCGCGAAGGGTGCGTAGATGAACCTGAACCCGGAGCTGCTCGGGAAGTCCGCGGAGTAGAGCGGCAGGCCGCTGACGAAGGCGTAGCCGGCGTCGCGGAACACGGAGAGGTCCATCAGGTAGCCCGTTGCCGCGTCGAACTCTCGGTAAGCCACCGCACCCAAGGAGAGGACGCCCACGAGGAGCGTGACGGCGTGGAGACGATAAGCCCTGAACTTCGATTCACTCTGTAACAAGAATTTGTTCTTTCATGATCGGCGTCGTGGTCAACGATCCACCGTAGCGGGCCGTGACCCAATCGTGACAAAGGCGAGGTCGCGGTGCCCGAACCGCGCGCCTTGTCATAGTTTATTTAGACTGATATATTTCAACTATGCCTGCGCGCGTCCTCGACAATCCCCTCGTCCTGCCGGTGCTCGGCCTGCTCCTCGAATCGCCGATGCACCCGTATCAGTTGGAGGTCACGCTGCGCGAGCGCAGCGAGGAGGGCCAGTGGCCGCTCAATCGCGGCTCGCTGAACAATGTGGTCGCGGCCCTCGCCTCGGCGGGCTGGATCGAGGAACACGAACGTGCGCAACGGGAAGGTCGGCCCGCCCGCACCGTCTACGCCCTCACCGAGGCCGGGCACGCGGAACTCGTGAGTCGGCTCGACCTCCAGATCCGCAGTGCCGCACGAGAGTTCTCCCCGTTCTTCGCGGCGATCAGCTACCTCGGCGCGCTGGGACGTGAGGGCGCCGTCGACGCGCTCACCGAACGCGCCGAACGACTCACCGCGAGAATCGAATCCGACGAGGCAGGGCTCACCCGAGCGCTCGATGGCGGAGTGCCCGCGCTGTTCGTCGTCGAAGCGGACTACGCACTCCACGCTTCGCGGGGCGAACTCGCCTGGATCGCGTCGACGATCTCCGACATCCAGGCGGGCCGCCTCACGTGGCCCGCACCGCAGACGAAGGACACGCGGCCGTGAGCCTCCGATTCAGCATCTACCCCGGTCAGCCGGTCCCGAACGTCCCTTCGAGACGATTCCGCGATCCGGGATGGACGAGACGCGCGGCGCTGACGAGCCCCCGCGAGGACCACGTGCGGCGCCGGATCATCAGGCACGGTTCGGTGCGCTCGATGTGGAGGAGCCGGCATTCCTCGGGCGACGCGAGGATCGCTTCGACGACGTGCTCGCCCCTCGTCAGGGGAGCTTCCACGCTCAGATAATGATTGGGCGTCTGCTGGGTGAAGTCCTGTTCGAGGTACCCGGGCGCCTCGGCGGGATTGACGAACCGGTCTTCGAGCTGGATCGGTGTGTCGTCCTCGTAGTGGATCATCAGCGAGTGGAACACCTTGCCGCGGATCGAATCCCGGATGAAGGCGTTGGCCGGATCGGCGTCTTCCTCACGCACGTACACCACTTCGGTTCGATGGCGGTGTCCGCGTTGCTGGATCTCGTCCGCGATGTTCTTGACCTCGAACAGCGACGACGCCGTCTTCGTGGCCGCCACGAACGTCCCCACACCCATCAGGCGCACCACGAGACCCTCGGCGCTGAGTTCGCGCAGCGCGCGGTTGATGGTCATGCGGGAGAGGCCGAGAGCGCCGACGAGCTGATTCTCGGAGGGCAGCTGATCGCCCTCCTGCCAGCGGCCGGCATTGATCTGCGACACGATCAGCTGCTTGACGCGTTCGTACGCCGGGGCCGACTCCGTCCCCGGTCCGTTGTACAACGCAGCAAGCTCCGCGTCGACTACTGCGATCTCCACCACCACTGACACCCATCCCTCTGCAACACCGATGAACTTCCCGTGCAGTCGGCCGTTGCAGTCTATCGGCCGACTGCACGGGTAAACCCTCATCGCGCGGTGCGCCTCGTGTCACCTCACCATGCTGCGCAGTTGCCTGGTTGCGACGGAGAGGGCCGCCAGGTCGTGCTCCCCCGATTCCGTGACGGCATCGAGCGTGTGGCGGGCGCGCGCCAGCCGGGCGGCGTTGCGGTCCTCCCACTCCCCGATCTTCTGTTCCGCCGTGTCCACCACTTCACTGCCCGAGATCACGTCGAGGCACAGTGCCCGGACCGTGTCGTACAACTCGTCGCGCAACGACAACCGGGCCAGCGCGTTCCACCGGGTTCCCCGTCCCAGCTGCGAGACCCCCACCAGGAGGTGCACCAACCCGAGGCACTCCCCGAGCCGGTAGTACACCTCGGCCACTTCGCGGGGATCGCGCTGGGTGATGTCGGCGATCTCGACGATGTCCAGCAGCGCGAACCGGTCCAGGAGCAGTTGCACCCGCCCGGCCAGGTCCGCGGGGACACCACGGGCCACCAGCGCGGCCGTGCGACTCCGGAGGTTCTCCGCGTCCTCACCGCAGAGCCAGCCCGCGACGTGCAGTGTCAGGTCCGCGACGCGGTCACGGAACCGGGCGATCTCCGCCCCGACCGCGAGCGGCTGGGGCCTGCGGGTGAGCATCCAGCGCGACGCCCGGTCGAGCAGCCGCCGGGTGAACAGCGTGAGGTCGTCCGAGAGTGCGGCGTCGAGGTCGGCGTCCCGGATGTCGCGCCGGAGGGACGGCAGGTCGAACACGGCCGACACCACGGCGAACGCCCGCACGGCGTCGGCGCTGCTCGCCCCGGCCTCCTCGCCCAGCCGGAAGGCGTAGGTGATGCCGCCGTTGTCGACGACGTCGTTGGTGAGGACCGTCGCGACGATCTCCCGGCGCAGCGGATGGTCGCCGATGGCGTCACCGAAGGACTCCCGGAGCCTGCGCGGGAAGTACCCGGCGAGTGCGTCCGAGAATGCCGGGCTGTCGGGCAGGTCGCCGGCCAGCAGGTCCGACTTCAGCGCCAGCTTGACGTGCGCCATGAGGGTCGCGAGTTCGGGCGAGGTGAGTCCCGCCTCCGCGCGCTCCCGGGCGGCGATCTCCTTCCGGGACGGCAGCACCTCGATGGCGCGGTCCAGACCGTAGCGGCCTTCCAGATGGCCGATGAGCCGTCCGTGCACCGTGAGGGACGCGGCGGCGTCGGCGCGGCACGTGCCCAGCACGTCGTTCTGGGCGACGTTGTCGGAGAGCACGAGACGCGACACCTCCCCGGACATCTCGGCGAGCAGACCCGCACGGTCGTCGGCAGCGAGACGGCCGCCGCTGACCAGGGCGTCGAGCAGAACCTTGATGTTGACCTCGTGGTCGGAGCAGTCGACGCCCGCCGAGTTGTCGAGAGCGTCCGTGTTGATCCGCCCTCCGGAGCGGGAGAATTCGATACGTCCCAGCTGGGTGAAGCCGAGGTTGCCGCCCTCACCGACCACCCGGGCCCGGACGTCGGAACCGTCGACGCGGACGCCGTCGTTACCCTTGTCCCCCACGTCGAGATGGGTTTCGGTGCCCGACTTCACGTATGTTCCGATGCCGCCGTTCCACAGCAGGTCCACCGGTGCCCGCAGGATCGCGCGGACGAGGTCCGGTGGGGACAGTTCGGTGGTCCCGGGGCTCAGTCCGAGTGCGCGCCGCGCCTCCTCGCTGATCGGAACACTCTTCCTCGTTCGTTCCCACACACCGCCGCCGGCGCTGATCAGACCGGGCGCATAGTCCGCCCACGACGACCGCGGCAGCGCGAAGAGCCGTTCCCGTTCCGCGAAGGATGTGGCCGCGTCGGGGTTCGGGTCGAGGAACACGTGCCGGTGGTCGAATGCGGCGACGAGCCGGATGTGCGGGCTCGCGAGCATTCCGTTGCCGAACACGTCGCCGCTCATGTCGCCGATCCCGACGGCCGTGAACTCCTGCGACTGGGTGTCGACACCCATTTCGCGGAAGTGCCGCTTCACGCTCTCCCACGCACCCCGGGCGGTGATGCCGAGCGCCTTGTGGTCGTAGCCGACGGATCCGCCCGACGCGAATGCGTCACCCAGCCAGAACCCGTACTGCGCTGCAACGTCGTTGGCGATGTCGGAGAACGTCGCGGTGCCCTTGTCCGCGGCGACGACGAGGTACGTGTCGTCGCCGTCGTGCCGCACCACCCGCGGCGCCGGGATCACGGCACCGGTCGCGAGGTCCACGTTGTCGGTGACGTCCAGCAGTCCGCTGATGAAGCTGCGGTAGCAGCGAACCCCCTCCGCGCGCTGGGCGTCGCGATCGCGCAGCGGGTCGCCGGTGGGAGCAGGCGGGCGCGCGACGACGAACCCGCCCTTCGCGCCGACGGGCACGATCACCGAGTTCTTGACCGCCTGCGCCTTCACCAGGCCGAGCACCTCGGTGCGGAAGTCCTCCTTGCGGTCGGACCATCGCAGGCCTCCCCGTGCCACGGCGCCGAACCGCATGTGCACGCCCTCGACCCACGGCGAGTAGACGTAGATCTCGAAGCGGGGCCGCGGCTGCGGCAGTTCCGGGATGCGCTGCGGATCGAACTTGAACGACAGGACCTGACGTTCCCGGCCAGAGGGGGCGTAGCGGTTGGTGCGCAGCGTCGCCAGGACCACGTTCAGGTAGGCGCGCAGGATGCGGTCGGCGTCCAGGCCGAGGACGTCGCCGATCGCCGTTTCCAGCGACGCGATCAGTTCACCGCATTCCTCGGCGCCGTCCGGATCAGTGCCGTCCGGATCGAACCTCGCGGCGAACAGCCGGATCAGTGCCTGGGAGATCTCCGGATGATCACCGAGAACCGTCGCGATGTGGTTCTGGCTGTACGGGAATCCACCCTGACGCAGGTACCGCGCGTACGCCCGCAGCACCTCCACCTCACGCCAGTCCAGGCCCGCGCGGAGTACGAGTTCGTTGAAGCTGTCCGTCTCCGCGCGAGATGCCCAGGCCGCGGCGAACGTCTCCGTGAAGCGGCGCGGCAGCGCGTCGTCCACCGGCCCCGGTGACGCGTAGCGGATCCCGAACTCGTACATCCAGCACACCGTTCCGCGACTGTTCGCGACCGTGTACGGGCGCTCGTCGAGGACCGCGACCCCCATGCTCTGCAGGATCGGGAGAACATCGCTGAGGGAGGCGGATGCACCGCCGACGAAGAAGGTGAAGCGCCAGTCCGCCGCGTTCGCGTCGAGCCGCGTGTCGATCGCGCCGTCCGTCAGTCTCTCGAACACCACCAGATCGGAATGGGCGCGCCGGGCGTCGAAATCGTGCTTGTACACCTCCGGAAAGTGCTCCGAATAGTGTGCGAGGAGATCACGTTCGGCTGTGTCGAGTTCGTCGCGGAACCGGTCGTCCCAGGTCCGGCAGGCCCGGGAGATCCGACGCTGAATCTCCAGTCGCCGGGTGTCCGTCACCTCGGTGTCCGCCGGAACCCGCATCGTGAAGTGCACCATCGCCAGCGGGTACTCGGACACGTTCGTGGTGTATTCGACTGCCGTGCCGTCCAGTTCGTCCAGCAGGACGCGCTGGGCCGCCAGACGCGTCCGCGTGTTGTATCGATCGCGGGGAATGAACACCAGCGCCGACATGCTCTCGCCCGGGACATCCGTGCGCAGGAAGAGGTGAATGTGCTCGCGCGCGGTGATGCCGGCGACCTCGGTGAGGGCCGAATGCAGCGAATCCGGGCTCGCCGCGAACAACTCGGTCAGCGGCAGCGCCTGCACGACCTGCAGGACGGCCTGCCCGGAGAAGGAGTCGATGTCGAAACCGGCACGGTCGAGCAGGGCCCGCACCCGGCGTCCCGCACCCGGGATGTCCAGGACGTTCTCGTGCCTGCCCGCGGGGGTGAACGCGCCGACGAAGCGGTGCTCCACTCCTCCGGCCCTAACTCCGACCACCGACGGGTACGACGACCGGTGCACGGACACCGGAAGCGCCGCCTGCCCGATCGCCAGGACGGGGCCGGGTTCCGCGGCCGGCGCCCGATCGCCCTCCCGGTCGTGGAGCACGCCGAGACTCTCCTCGGGTGCACCGTCGTCGCCGTACCGCGCGTACCCGAGGACGGTGAAGTTGCCCGCCTCGCACCAGCGCAGGAAGTCGGCGGCCTCGCGGAGTTCTTCGGACAGCGAGTCCTGCCCGGTCTGCGAGTCGAGTTGGTCGGAGACCTGGATCTGCAGTTCGCGCATGCGCGCCAGATCCCGGTCCACCCGGCGCACGTCGGCGAGAACGGTGTGCAGCGCCGCGACAAGTGCGGCGACGACGGAGTTCGCGGTGTCGGAGCGCAGACCCACGTGAATCCACGACTCCGCCGTCCCGGAGTCGGAGATCGGCAGAAGGTCGGTGAGGGTGCCCGACTCCGAGCGGCGGGCGACGAGGACCGGATGCAGAACCTCCTCGATCGGGGCGCCGACCCTGGCCGCGGTCAGCAGTACCGATTCGACGAGCAGGGCCATGTCGTCGGTGACGATCTGCACCGCGGGCCCGATCCCGCTGGGGTCTGCGGCGTCGATTCCGCGCACCACCGCGGTCCCGGGGTTCCGGTTCCACCCGGTCTCGAGATGTGTGTTCGCGATGCGATCACGCGCCTGCGGATCTGCGCCTTCGGCGGAGGGATGACCGGCGGTGCGGAGGTAGAGGTCGCGGAAACGCTCGGGCGCTTCCGGAGCGGAAAACTGCTGTTCATCGCGCTCGAGCGAATGTGAGGACGTCGAAATTACTCTCATGTCAGTACCTTCCGTCGGAAGCATCGACACTCCCGACTGGTGCAGTGGTGGGCCGGCACGCCTCTCGGCTGGGTCCTTGGAGAACGCTTGACAGGGGGTTGTCTATACAGGACTATACATCTAAGGCGATAAAAAACGTGAGTCAGAGCACACTGGATTCAGGACATGGGACAGAGCACCCGGGACCGACCAGCTGCCGGACTCGTCACAGAGAGACAAGGCCTATGACACACGAGGGACCTCCCGAGATCAGCCTCGCGCCGGAGCGTCGCACCATCGACGTCGTCCCGGACGACGAGCGTCACGGATCTCCGCGCAGCCAGTTCACGCTCTGGTTCGGCGCCAACATGCAGATCACCGCGATCGTCGACGGCGCCCTCGCGGTCGTATTCGGCGCCGACGCGCTGTGGGCCATCGTGGGCCTGCTGATCGGCAATCTCTTCGGCGGCGCCGTGATGGCGCTGCACTCCGCTCAGGGACCGCGCCTCGGACTGCCGCAGATGATTTCGAGCCGAGCGCAATTCGGTGTTCTGGGTGCCGTGCTCCCATTGGTTCTCGTCGTCCTGATGTACCTCGGTTTCGCCGCGACCGGCAGCGTCCTCGCAGGTCAGGCCGTGAACGAGATCCTCCACATCGACAACCCCACCATCGGAATCCTGATCTTCGGCGCGATGACCGCATTCGTCGCGGTGACGGGGTACAAGCTGATCCACGTCGTCGGCAAGATCGCGACCGTTGTCGGCATCCTCGGCTTCACCTACCTCGCGATCCGGTTGTTCGCCGAGTACGACGTGGCCTCGTTCGTCGGGATCAAGGGCTTCGACATCGTCACGTTCCTCCTCGCGATCTCGCTCGGCGCCGGCTGGCAGCTCACGTTCGGCCCGTACGTCGCGGACTACTCCCGCTACCTGCCGCGCTCGACGAGCGAGCGGACGACCTTCTGGTCGACGTTCGCGGGCAGCGTGATCGGCTCGCAGTGGTCGATGACGTTCGGTGCACTCGTCGCCGCCGTCGCCGGCGACGCGTTCCTCAGCGACCAGGTCGGGTGGATCGGAGGCCTCGCCGGACCGGCTGTGATCGCCCTGATGATCTACCTGGTGATCCTGGTCGGGAAGCTCACGATCAACTGCCTCAACGCCTACGGCGGATTCATGTCGATCCTCACCACGGTGACGGCGTTCAACGGGCAGTCCCGCATCTCGTCGCGGGCCCGCACCCTGTACATCATCGGGTTCGTCGCCGTGTCGATGCTGATCGCGATCGGTGCCAGCGCCGACTTCCTCAACAACTTCAAGAACTTCGTCCTCGTCCTGCTGATGGTGTTCACCCCGTGGAGTGCCATCAACCTGATCGACTACTACCTCATCTCCAAGGAGCGCGTGGACATCCCGGCGCTGTACGACCCGGAGGCCCGCTACGGCCGCTGGAACAAGACGGCGATGATCTGTTACACCGTCGGCGTTCTCGCGCAGATCCCGTTCCTCGCCCAGAAGCTCTACACGGGACCGGTCACGGACATGCTGGGCGGCGCGGACATCTCGTGGATCGTCGGCATCGTCTTCACCGGCGCCATCTACTACCCGCTCGCGCGGCGCAACAGCAACCCACCCGCGGCCATGATCTACCCCGCACACACCGCCATGGCGGATTCGCGACTGTGAATCACGCTGACACCCAGACTTTTCCCTCTTCCTCGTTCGACCATCAAGGAGTACACGACATGACCACCACGACGCCTCCGGTTTCCGGACCCCGCCACGTGTCGGCGCCCCGCGGCACCGAACTGACGACACTCGGCTGGCAGCAAGAAGGCGCCCTGCGCATGCTGATGAACAACCTCGACCCCGAGGTCGCCGAGCATCCCGACTCCCTCGTCGTCTACGGCGGCACCGGCAAGGCCGCGCGCAGCTGGGAGGCGTTCGACGCGATGGTCCGGACGTTGAAGACCCTGAAGTCCGACGAGACGATGCTGGTGCAGTCCGGAAAGCCGGTCGGCGTGTTCCGCACCAGCGAGTGGGCGCCCCGCGTCCTCCTCGCGAACTCGAACCTGGTGGGCGACTGGGCCAACTGGGAGGAGTTCCGCAAGCTCGACGCCCTCGGCCTGATCATGTACGGGCAGATGACGGCCGGGTCGTGGATCTACATCGGCACGCAGGGCATCCTGCAGGGCACGTACGAGACGTTCGGCGCGGTGGGCCGGAAGCGCTTCGGCGGTTCGCTCGCCGGCACCATCACGCTGACGGCCGGACTCGGCGGCATGGGCGGCGCCCAGCCCCTCGCCGTGACGATGAACGACGGCGTCGCGATCTGCGTCGACTGCGACGTCACCCGCATCGACCGCCGGATCGCGCACAAGTACCTCGACACCAAGGCCACCGACATCCACGACGCCCTGCGTCTCGCGATCGAGGCCCGCGACGCGAAGCGCCCGCTGTCGATCGGCCTCGAAGGCAACGCCGCGGAGATCTTCCCCGAACTGCTCGCCATGAACGCCCCCATCGACATCGTCACCGACCAGACGTCGGCACACGACCCGCTGTCGTACCTGCCGCTCGGGATCGATTTCGCCGACATGAAGGCGATGGCCGACAAGGACCCGGTGAAGTTCACCGAGGACTCCCGCGCGTCGATGGCACGGCACGTCGCCGCGATGGTCGGCTTCCTCGACAAGGGCGCCGAGGTGTTCGACTACGGCAACTCCATCCGTGACGAGGCCCGCAAGGCCGGCTACTACCGCGCGTTCGACTTTCCCGGATTCGTGCCCGCCTACATCCGTCCGCTGTTCGAGGAGGGCCTCGGCCCGTTCCGCTGGGCCGCGCTGTCGGGTGACCCGAAGGACATCGCCGCCACCGACAAGGCGATCCTCGAACTGTTCCCCGAGAACGAGCACCTCAAGCGCTGGATCACGATGGCCGGCGAGAAGGTGGCGTTCGAGGGTCTGCCCGCCCGGATCTGCTGGCTCGGCTACGGCGAACGGCACAAGGCCGGACTGAAGTTCAACGAGATGGTGGCGTCCGGCGAACTGTCCGCGCCCGTCGCCATCGGCCGCGACCACCTCGATTCCGGATCCGTCGCCTCCCCGTACCGCGAGACCGAGTCGATGCTCGACGGCTCCGACGCGATCGCCGACTGGCCGCTGCTCAACGCACTCGTCAACACCGCGTCGGGGGCGTCGTGGGTGTCCATCCACCAGGGCGGCGGCGTCGGCATGGGACGGTCCATCCACGCCGGTCAGGTGTGCATCGCGGACGGCACCGACTTGGCCGCCGAGAAGCTGGAGCGGGTCCTGACCAACGATCCCGGCATGGGCGTCATCCGGCACGTCGACGCCGGATACGACCACGCGATCGACGTCGCCAAGGAGCGCGGCGTCCGCGTGCCGATGTCCGAAGGATGACCGCAGGCCCGAGCGACCGCATTTTCGAACCACTGGAAGGAACAGCAGTGACAGCGAACACCTCCCGCTCCACAGTGCTGACCGGCATCGGCACCCTGGTGACCAACGACCCGACAGTGGGGGAAGGTCCGCTCGGGCTGATCCGCGACGCCGCCGTCGTCTTCGACGGCGGCGTGGTGGCCTGGGTCGGCCGCGCCGACTCGGCGCCGGCCGGGGACGTCGGGCACGATCTCGACGGCCGGGCGGTGCTGCCGGGCTTCGTGGAGAGCCACTCGCACCTGGTGTTCGGTGGGGAACGGGCGGAGGAATTCGCGGCGCGCATGGCGGGACAGCCGTACGCGGCGGGTGGCATCCGCAACACGATCGAGGCGACACGGAACGCGACCGACGAACAACTGCAGGCGAACACGCGGCGACTGCTGGACGAGTCCCTGCGGTCGGGCAGCACCACCGTGGAGTGCAAGACCGGGTACGGGCAGACGGTCGCGCACGAACTGCGCAGCACGAGGATCGCGGCGTCCCTCACCGACGAGGTGACGCTGCTCGCCGCTCACGTTCCGCCGCCGGAATACGCGGGGCGGGCCGACGACTACGTCGCCATGGTGTGCTCCGAGATGATCGACGCCTGTGCACCGCAAGCGAAGTGGATCGACGTGTTCTGTGAGACCGGCGCGTTCGACCGCGATCAGGCACATGCCGTTCTCACCGCCGGGATGGCGAAGGGGCTGATCCCCCGCGTCCACGGCAACCAACTCCGCGAGGGACCCGGAGTCCAGCTCGCCGTCGAACTGGGGGCCGCGTCCGTCGACCACGTCTGCTACACCACGCAGGCCGACATCGATGCGCTGGCGCAGAGTTCGACGGTGGCCACGCTCCTGCCCGGCGCGGACTTCTCGACCCGGAACAAGTACCCGGACGCCCGGGCCCTGCTCGACGCAGGTGTCACGGTGGCGCTCGGTGCGGATTGCAACCCCGGCACCAGCTACACCACCAGCCTGCCGTTCTGCATCGCGATCGCGGTGCGGGACATGCACATGACCCCGGACGAAGCCATCTGGGCGGCCACGGCGGGCGGTGCCCGCGCGCTGCAACGTGCCGACGTCGGGGTCCTGCGTCCCGGCGCGCGGGCCGATGCCCTCGCGCTGGACGCGCCGTCGTACCTACACTTGGCCTACCGGCCCGGCGTCCCCCTGGTCAGCGATGTGTGGCGGGGCGGCGAACTCGCCTGGTCCGCGCACACCGGTCACGAGAAAGCGAGGGCCCTGCGATGATGGAGAACCTGTTGATCCCCCCGCCCCCCTGGGTCGGCAGGGTGGACGGCACGTCGAGTCACCACCTCCGCTGGCACCAGGCCGTGACGCCTCTGCACGACGGCGCCGAGCCCGGCGCCTGCGTGCTGATCGGCTTCTCGAGCGACGAGGGCGTGGAGCGGAACAAGGGACGCCGCGGGGCGGCGCGCGGCCCGGACGCGCTGCGGGGCGCGCTGTCGTCGATGGCGCTCGCCGAGCCGCTCCGCGTCTACGACGCCGGCACCGTCGCGGTCACCGACAATCGTCTCGAGGCCGGGCAGATGGCGCTCGGCTCCGTGGTCGCCGCGACGCTCGACGCCGGCCAGTTCCCGGTGGTCCTCGGCGGCGGCCACGAGGTGGCCTACGGGACGTACCTCGGTCTGGCACAGGCAGCCGTCCGCACACCCAGGCGTCGGATCGGGATCCTGAACCTGGACGCCCACTTCGACCTGCGGTCCGATCCGGTCCCGAGTTCGGGCACACCGTTCCGGCAGATCCTCGAACAGGAGCATGCGTCAGGCACCGCCTTGCAGTACTCCGTGCTCGGCATCAGCCAGCCGAGCAACACCACCGCACTGTTCGACACCGCACGCGGATACGACGTCCGCTACCTCCTGGACGACGACTGCTCGGTCTCCGACCGGCACCGGGTGGCCGTCTTCGTCAGCGAGTTCCTGTCGGACGTCGATCTCGTGTACCTCACCATCGACCTCGACGTCCTTCCCGCCGCGGTCGCGCCGGGAGTGAGCGCTCCCGCCGCGTACGGCGTTCCGGCGGAGACGATCCAATTCGTGTGCGACGCCGTCGCCGCCAGCGGAAAACTCGCGGTGTGCGATGTGGCCGAGCTCAATCCGTCGTTCGACATCGACAACCGCACGGCCCGCACCGCCGCCCGGTTGATCCATCGGATCGTCACGAAACGCATCCCGATCGCGGTGTGAGGTCAGTCGGGAGCGTCCGCTCAGACCTCCCGCAGCACTGCGCGCAGCCGGGTGACGAACGCGGCGGGGTCGTGGGCGAAGCCGATGTGGTCGCCGGGGAACATAGTGGGCTCGACGCCCAGTTCGGCGGCGAGCGCCCGCGACGTACGGTCGCAGAGTTGCCCACCCGACTCCTCGCCGATCCCGACCACGACGCGGCTGGGCGCCGAGCGCAGGGCGGTGACGTCCGGGCACCAGCGGGTGGTCGGGCGCAGCATGTGCGCGTGCTGAAAGTAGTCGTCCGCCTCGGTCTGCGCATCCCGTTCGCCCGCGAACATCTGCTGGAACGCTTCCTCGGGCAGGTGGATGTTCGCCAGGGCCAGGAACTTCCTCCACGCCCCCACGACATCCCCGGTCAGGTGGGTGTCGATGATCTCGTCGGTCTTCACGCGCAGTTGCTCGCGGTCGTCGAGTAACTCGTCCAGCGGCGGCTCGTGGGCGATCACGGTGTGGACCAGCTCGGGGTGCGCCTGCACCAGCGCGAGCGCACTGACGGCGCCGCCGCTGGAGCCGAACACCACGGCAGGGCCCGCGTCGAGGTGCATCAGGAGCCGGGCGAGGTCGTCGGCGCGCATCTCCGGGGTCGAATCGCGATCCCGGTCGTCGACCGGACTGCGGTGGATGCCCCGCGGGTCCGTCGTGAGCACGGTGTAGTCGGACGAGAGCAGATCCGCCGCCGGCGCGAAGGAGTCGGCGTCCATGGGGGCGCCGACGAGCACCACGACGGGACCCGCGCCCCGCACCTCGTAGTACAGCCTGGCACCGGGGACGTCGAGGATCCGGGCGTCGGCGGTGGCGGTCGATGTGGAATTCATCGGTTCTCCTCGTTCGCGGTGGTAATTCTCGGTCGCAGGTAGGACCGCGCCCGAGGGGCAGAATCATCGGTCGAGGGGGGAAATTTCTTCCGCAGACCTGGTACAGCGCCCAGGATTCGCAGGAATCGTGGGCGTACCACTGGAAGGACGCGCGCCTTGATGACAGGATGATATCCACGCGAACGGGATCTCGATGTGAGGTCCCGGGCGGCAACTGCAGGGAGTGAACGGTATGGCGCAGGGTGTTGTGAAGTGGTTCAACAGCGAGAAGGGCTTCGGATTCATAGCGCCGGACGACGGCAGCGCGGACGTGTTCGTTCACTACTCCGAGATCTCGGGCAGCGGCTACAAGTCGCTGGAGGAGAACCAGCGGGTGGAATTCGAGGTCGGACAGGGCCAGAAGGGCCCGCAGGCCCAGAATGTCCGGGCCGTCTGACCGACGCCCCGATGACACTGTGACGAAGTCGCAGATGACGCTGTGACGACGAGGTCGCACCCGAGCGGTGCGGCCTCGTCGTCGTAGTAGGCCCCGGAACAGCTATCTCGCGAGGCCGAAGCTTCCCACCTGGTTGCCGCCCACGTACACGGCCCCGGTGTAGGTCCCGTCTGCGTTGGGGGTCATCCTGTCGGTCAGGAACCCCAGACCCGATGGGCTGTAGTCGATGACGGTGTTTCCGCTCCCGTCCTGCGAGGTCGTGCCCGCGAGCCCGGTCAGACCGAACGCGAAGTTGTTGACGACCGTGCCGCCCTGGAACGTCTTGCCCTTCCAGATCAACTCACCCGCCGGCGCGGTGGTCGTTCCCTGATAGGTGCCGGACGGCACGGCGGGTTCCGCCACGCCCGTCCCCGCGCCGGCGAGAACCGCGCCGATCATCGTTCCCGCGGTGACGATCCCTCGTGTGATCGTGCGCATGAAGCCTCCCTCTGCAATGCCGCACGGAGTGTGCGCTGTGCGTCCGTGGTCGAGTACCCGCTCCCGTGTCCGTGGACACCGGCACCCCTGGACAGATTCGCCGGTCTCCTTCATAGTCGATATGCCACCAAGTGGCATTGTCATTTCACTAGATGGCAATTTCGATCTTCCGACAGGAGTTTCCGTGACCGATCAGCTGCTCGACGCCGCCGAGTTCCGCGGCGCAGTGCGTGCATTCGCCAACCGTGAGATCCACCCCGGCGCGGCGTTCCGTGACGAGACGCGGGAGTTCCCGGCGGAGTTGGTGAAGCGACTGGGCGAACAGGACCTGATGGGCATCTCGGTGCCCGAGGAGTTCGGCGGACTGGGCCTGTCCACCAGGACACAGCTGATCGCGATCGAGGAGGTGGCCCGCACCGACGCCGCCCTCGCCTCGATCTATACCGCGCACTACCTGGGGCTCGAGCCGATCCTCGTCGGCGGAACCGAGGAGCAGAAGAGCCGGTGGCTGCCCCGGCTCGCGTCCGGTGAACTGCTCGCCGGGTTCGCCCTCACCGAACCGGACGCCGGCTCCGACATCGCCTCGATGCGCACGACGGCGCGGCGCGAGGACGACGGGTGGCACCTGTCCGGTTCGAAGACGTACATCTCCAACGCCAAGGAGGCCGACCTGGTCGTCGCCTTCGCCAAGACCGATCCGTCCGCAGGCTTCCGCGGCATCACCGCGTTCGTCCTCCCCCAGGGCACTCCCGGCGTGAGTTACTCGGAGCCCCAGGACAAGCTGGGCATCCGGTCCGCACCCACCTACACCGTGTACCTCGACGACGTGGTGCTTCCCCACGACGCCGTGGTGGGAACGGAGGGCCGCGGCGGCAACATCGCGCTCACCGCCCTCAACCGCGCCCGCGTCGACGTGGCGGCGATGGCCAACGGAATCGCCCTGCGCGCGTGGGAACTGGGACGCTCCTACGCGGCCGAGCGCAAACAGTTCGGACACCCCATCGCCGAATTCCAGGCGATTCAGCTGCTGCTGGGCGCGTGCGACGCGCAGCTCGTAGCCTCCCGCGTCACCGCGGACTGGGCGGCGGACGTGAAGGATGCCGGGGCCGACCTGCGCCGCGCCGCGTCCGTGTCGAAGTACGTGGCCACGGAGGCCTGCTTCTCGATCGTCGACCAGACCGTGCAGATTCACGGCGGCGCCGGTTTCATGCGCGAATCCGAGATCGAACGCCTCTACCGCGACTGCCGGATCCTCCGGATCTTCGAGGGCACCTCGCAGATCCAGCTGCTCACCATCGCCTCCAACGCCCCGTCCCCGCACTCGACCGAATTCTGAGAGGGCCCGTCATGCCTACCCTTCCTCCCCTGGACGGCATCCGCGTCGTCGATCTCTCGCGCGTCCTGGCCGGACCGTATTGCACGGCGCTGCTCGCAGACGCCGGCGCCGACGTCGTCAAGATCGAGCCCGCTGCCGGCGAGGATTCGCGGCACCTGGGCCCGTTCCGCGACGGCGAGAGCATCTATTTCAACGTGCTGAACCGCGGAAAACGCTCGCTGGCTCTGAATCTCAAGGACGACGCGGACCGGAAGGTGCTGTTCGACCTGCTCGACACGGCGGATGTTCTCGTCGAGAATTTCCGGCCCGGCGTGACCGCCCGCCTCGGCATCGACTACGACACCGTCCACGCCCGCAATCCCCGGCTCGTCTACGCGTCCATCTCCGGTTTCGGGCAGGACGGGCCGCTCGCGGGTTCGGCCGCCTACGACCTCGTCGTGCAGGCGCTGTCGGGGATCATGAGCATCACCGGTTCCCCCGAATCCGGGCCGACCCGGCTCGGCGAATCGTTCGGCGACCTCGTCGCGGGACTGTTCGCGGCGTGGGGCATCAGCTCCGCCCTGGTCGGCACCCGGGAATCGGGTGTGGGACAACACCTCGACGTCGCCATGTTCGACAGCATGCTGGCCATGCTCCCCACCGCGCACAGCCAGTTGCAGGCATCGGGGGTCGCGCCGGCGGGAGTGGGCAATCGCCATCCCGTCTCGACCCCGTTCGACACGTACCGGGCGTCGGACGGCCTGTTCGTCCTGGCCGTCGCCAGCCAGTCCGGATTCGAGAAGCTCGCCCACACCATGGATCGCGCAGACCTTCTCGGCGACAACCGTTTCGCCGACGACACGTCCCGCACCGATCACGAACCGGCGCTGCGCGCGGAGATCGAGATCTGGGCGAAGGACAAGACGGTCGCCGAGGTGGTCGCGGTCCTCGGCGCGGCCGGACTGGCGAGCTCCGAGATCTGGAACGTGGAACAGGCGTTGTCGTCCGAGCAGAGCAGGCACCGGGGACTCGTAGAGTCGTTCGATCATCCGGTCGCGGGAACGATCGACTACGTCCGGCAGCCGGTCGTGTTCGGCGACAGCGCGCGCCCCGGGGTCCGCCGCAGCCCGCTGCTCGACGAACACCGGCAGCCCCTGCTGTCCGAGATCGCGTCGCGGTAGATTCACGCCGACACCCTCGACCGTCAGGAGAGAACCCATGGCCCCCGGAGATGTGACCCGCAGCGCGAGCCGCACCTTCGAACTGCTCGGCGCAATCACCGAACAGGGCGGCTTGACGCTCGGCGATGCCGCGAAAGCCGCAGGCCTCGCCACGAGTACCGCGCTGCGCCTGATCCGCAGCATGGAGCAGAGCGAGTTCCTGGTCCGCGGCGACGACAACGTCTACCGGGCCGGGCCGCGACTTCTCCAGATCGGCGCCCGGGCGATCAGCGACAACCAGCTGCTGTCCCGGGCCCGGCCCGCGATGGTCGCGATCGCGGAGGGAACCCGCGAATCCACGTACTTGTCGACCCACGGCCCGAAGGGCACCGCCCTGTATCTCGCGCAGATCGAGGGCACCCACGCGATCCGGCACATGGGATGGGTGGGGCAGACGGTGCCGCTCGAGGGCACGGCCGTCGGCGCCGCGCTGCGGGGTGACCTGCAGAGTGAGGGATACGCGATCGCCCACGACACCATCGAGGACCAGTCGACGGGTGTGGCGGCCCCGATCTACGACGCGGTGGGGCGGATCGTGGGCGCGCTCAGCATCATCGGGCCGACGTTCCGTCTCGACGACGCACTCTGCGCGCAGCACGGTCTCGTTCTCGTCGAGCGTTGCCGTGCGCTGTCGACCGAACTGGGCTCCCCGACCCGGTGAGCGGCGGTCAGCTGCCCATGCTGGTCCGGACGAATTCGCGGAACGTGAGGACCATCGGTTCGCGGGCCCGGCCCCGCCGGTAGATCAGCGAGAACGGCGCCTGATAACCGAACGACGCCGGCAGGATCGGACGGAGCCGGTTCCGGTCCACCCAGTACTCCGCGTAGTGCTCGGGCAGGTATCCGATGTACGCGCCGGACAGCACCAGGATGAGCTGCGCTTCCATGTTCTCCACCGTCGCCGAGGGTTGCGGGAACCCCTGGCGGGCGAGTTCCTGCTCGGACCAGTAGCCGCGGGTCACCATCCGCTGTTGCGTGATGACCTCCGGCGGCACCCGCTTCCTGCCGAACAGCGGGTGCTTGTCGCTGCAGTACAGCCAGTGCTGCTCCCGGTGCAGCGCCTGGGAGACGAGGCCGTTCATCGGTGAGGCGAACGCGCCGACCGCGACGTCGATCCGGTCGTCGAGCACGCCGACCTGCAGTTCGTGCGGGGTCTGGATCTTCAGGTCGAGGTAGACGGCGGGGTGGTCCTTGCTGAACACGCCGATCACGTCGGCGAGCGGCAGCGTGGCGTCGGTGACGGTGGAATCGAGAACCCCGATGGTGAGGGTTCCCCGGAGCTCCCCCTGCAGCGCGGCGCCGTAGCGTTCGAAGCCCTCGAGTTCGCCGAGGATGCGCAGGCATTCCTTGTGGTAGAGCTCGCCCTTGCTGGTGAGACCGAATCCGCCGCGCCCGCGGTGACACAGGACGATGCCGAGGTGCCGTTCGAGCTGGCTCATGTAGGTGCTGATCGCGGAGGCGGACAGTCCGAGTTCCTGCTGCGCGGGCGCGAACCCCTGGTGACGGACGACGGCCGCGAAGATCTGGAGGAGCTTCAGATCGGGCAGCGAGCTGCGCATCGCACTCCTCCGGCGGGGTCGAAAACAGGGTGTGAGCTGGCTCGCACCATTACTTCACGATTTTCTGAAGTGATTATTTGTATCAAGTGATTTATTTCACGTCAATGTTCTCCTACCGTCTAGGGCAACGGTCTGACGAGACCGGCACCGACGGGACCACCGCGCCCGTCATCACCGATCCGCTAGGACACGTGAAGGACGCACCATGGACATCACCATCATCCTGATCTATCTGGGCGCGATGCTCGCGTTCGGCTGGTGGGGCAAACGCCGGGCGAGCAACTCCAGCGAATACCTCGTCGCCGGCCGCCGCCTCGGCGGATTTCTCTACACCAGCACGATGGCGGCGGTCGTCATCGGCGGCGCCTCCACCGTCGGCGGCGTCGGCCTCGGCTACAAGTACGGCATCTCCGGAATGTGGCTGGTCGTGTCGATCGCCGCCGGCGTTCTCCTGCTCAGCCTGCTCTTCGCCGCGCGGATCCAGCGCCTGAAGGTCTACACCGTCTCCGGAATGCTCAAACTCCGGTACGGCATCGACGCCACCGGGGCGTCCGGTCTCGTGATGATGGCCTACACCCTCATGCTCACCGTCACCTCCACGATCGCCTACGCCACCATCTTCAACGTGCTGTTCGGCTTCGACCGGACCCTGTCGGTGGTTCTCGGCGGCCTCATCGTCGTGGCCTACTCCGCGATGGGCGGCATGTGGTCGATCACGCTCACCGACGTCGTCCAGTTCGTCATCAAGACCATCGGCGTCTTCGTCCTGCTTCTCCCGTTCACGTGGAGCAAGGCGGGCGGGTACGCCGGCATCAAGGAGCGCGTCGGCGAACAGGCACTCGGGCTCGGCACCATCGGCACCGGCACCATCGTCACGTTCTTCGTCGTCTACACCCTCGGCATCCTCATCGGACAGGACATCTGGCAGCGGGTGTTCACCGCGAAGTCGCCGGAGGTCGCACGGTGGGGCGGCGTCACCGCCGGCGTCTACTGCCTGCTGTACGGCGTCGCGGGCGCCCTGATCGGCCTGGCCGCGTCGGCCCTCATGCCCGACATCGGGTCGTCCGACGACGTGTACGCCGACGTCGCCGTCCACGTCCTGCCCGTCGGTCTCAGCGGCATCGTCCTCGCCGCCGCGGTGGCCGCGATGATGTCGACCGCGTCCGGCGCGCTGATCGCCACCGCCACCGTCGCCCGGCAGGACGTCCTTCCGCTGGTCGCCCAGATCTTCGGCCGCACACGACCCGAACTGGACACGTCCGATCCGGAAGCCGACGTGCGCGGCAACCGCCTCTACGTGATCGTGATCGGCCTCGTCAGCATCGTGATCGCCGCGCTCATCAACGACATCGTCTCCGCGCTCACGATCGCCTACGACATCCTGGTCGGCGGGCTCCTCGTCCCGATCCTCGGTGGACTGGTCTGGAAGCGCGCCACCGGAACCGCGGCCATGGCGGCCATGGCGGTGGGCACCGTGGCGACCATCGCGACGATGTTCGTCGTCGGCGACGTCATGGCGAACGAGCCGGTGTACGTCGGACTCGTCAGCGCTCTGGTCGTGTTCGTGGCCACCAGCCTGTTCACCGAACCCACCCCGGCGAACGTGATGTCCGTGTGGAACGCGCGAGTGTCGGGAAAGCCCGAGGAAGACCCGGTTCCGGTCCCGGCACCGATAGCCTGAGTGGCATCAGCGCACGAAAGTGAGTGCGCACGAGCGGGAGGAATGATCGTGCCGAAGATCGTCGACCACGACGAGCGGAGACTGGCGCTCGCCGACGCCGTTCTCGCGTTGATCGCCAGGGAGGGGATCTCCGCCGTCACCACGCGAGCGGTGGCGGAGGAGAGCGGGTGGTCGACCGGAGTGTTGAACCACTACTTCGGGTCCCGGCACGAACTGCTCCTCGCGGCGCTGCGCCGGGCCGGCGACATCCAGGGCGACCGGTACCGCACGATCCTCGACGAGGAGGGCCCAGGCCCGATCGAGAAGCTGCGGAACATCACCGCCAGCATCCTGCCGCTCGACGAACGCCGACTGGCGATGACCCGCGTGTTCCTGTTCTTCTACGCGGAGGGTGCGGCCGAGGAAACGGCGCGCGGTGAGATCGCGGCCTTCCTCGCCCGCTGGCGGGGCGTCGTGCGCGAGTCGGTCGTCGCCGCACAGCGGGAGGGCACCGTCTCCACCGACCTCGACGCGGACGCCGTCACCGTCGCGCTGGTGGCACTGACCGACGGTCTTGCATTGCAGGCCATCCTGGATCCCGTTGTCATGGAGGCGATCAGCGCGGAGGACGCCGCCGCCCGCTGCGTGGACGCCGCAGTACGACGGACCACCGAAGAAGCGGGAGCAGTAGGCAGATGACCGACCGCGTCGTCGTCCTCGACGACTTCATTCCGGCCGAAGAACTGTCCGATTCGCTTGCCGCCGCAGGTATTTCCGCGGACGTCGTGCACCAGTCCGAGTTCCCGTCCGGCCCTGGCGTCATCGCCCTGCTCGTGGGACCGGAGAACACCGGCCTTCAGCCCCGTCACCTGTCGGATCTCCCGGACCTGCGACTGCTGTCGGCCACGTCCGCCGGGTACGACCACCTGCCGGTGTCGGCGGCCCACGAACGCGGCCTCTGGGTCACGCGGGCAGTGGACTACTGCACCGAGGAGGTCGCAGACCACGCGCTCGCGCTCACCCTCGGACTGCTCCGATCCACCCACGCCCTCGACCGCTCCGTGCATGCCGGCGGGTGGGACGTCACCGCCGCGCCGCCGCGGCGGATCGCGGGAACCGTGCTGGGCCTCTACGGTTTCGGCCGGATCGCCGCCGCTTTCGCACTGCGCGCCCGAGCCCTCGGGATGACCGTCCTCGTCAGCGGCCGCGGGCTGGGCGACCGCGCCGGGGAACTGACGGCCGCGGGCATCGAGGTGGTCGGGTTCGAGGAACTGCTGCGCCGCTCCGACGTGCTGAGCCTGCACGTCCCCCTGACTTCCGAGACGCGGGGTCTGATCGACGAGCGGGCGCTGGCCGCGATGAAGCGCGGTGGGTATCTGGTGAACGTCTCCCGCGGCGGACTCGTCGACCACGACGCCCTTGGCGCAGCACTACGCAGTGGACAGCTCGCGGGTGCGGCCGTCGATGTCCTTCCGAACGAACCTCCCGCACAGGACGATCCGATCCTGCAGATCCCGAACCTCGTGATCACCCCGCACGCCGCGTGGTACTCACCGCAGGTCGCGCGCACACTGGCGCAGCAGTCGGCCCGCAATGTCGCGGCGGTCCTGACGGGCACATCCCCGGTGGGCGTCGTCGCCGCACCGGGGATGTGATCGCCCTGCCAGTCTCTGCAGGCCGCTGTCAGTCCTTGTAATCGGGGGCGGTCCGGTCCAGCATCCGCAGCAGCGCCGCCCACGCCATCTCGTAGGCCTGATCGTCGGTGTAGTCGTCCGTGGCCTCGCCGGCGAACTGTCGCGCGGTGTGCTCGGCGATCTCGGGCGACGGAACGCGCAGTTCACCCGACGCCTGAGCGGCGATCTGGATGTCACACGCCTTCTCCAGATAGAACATTCGCAGAAACGCCTCGGCAGCGGATTCGCCCACGGTGAGCAGTCCGTGATTGCGCAGGATCATCGCGGGATGATCGCGGAGGTCCTCGACCAACCGCACGCGTTCGGCCGTGTTGAGGGCGATGCCCTCGTAGTCGTGGTAGCCGACCCGGTTGTAAAACTCCATCGAGATCTGGTTCAGCGGCAGCAGTCCATGCTCCTGCGCGGCCACCGCACACCCGGCCTTCGTGTGGGTGTGCAGCACGCACTGCGCGTCCGGCCGGGCCTCGTGAATCGCGCCGTGGATCACGAATCCCGCAGGGTTGACCTGATATTCGGACGGTTCGACGAGTTCGCCGTCGAGTCCGATCTTCACCAGGTTGGAGGCGGTGATCTCCTCGAAGAGCAGGCCGTACGGGTTGATGAGGAAATGATGTTCGGGCCCGGGAATCCGGACCGAGACGTGCGTGAAGATGAGGTCGGTCATCTTGAAATGCGCGAGCAGGCGGTACACCGCCGCGAGTTCACGACGCAGTTCCGCCTCGGTCTTCGCCGGGCCCGTTCGGCCCTGCGACGTAACGGTGGGTGCACTCATGCGGGATCTCCTTGATCACCGAAGGGATTTCGGCTTAAATATATCAACTGATTTATTTAAGTGCCAGCCCTCGGCTCAGTCGAGCCGCCCGCCCAGCATGCCCCGCAGGGAGCGCAGGCAGAGTTCACGTAGCTCGCCCTCGGCGATCGACGGGTGGTCGAGCCAGTCCATGCAGACGGCACGGACGAAGGCGATCCATCCGCGCACCGCGACGCCGACGAGTTCCCTCTCACTGGCGGGGGGATCGAGCGCGTCGACGATGCGGCGCTGCTGGGCATCGAGTTCCCGCTCGACGATGGCCCGGATGTCGGCGTCGGCCGACAGCGCGCCGTGGTTGATGGCCCGGACTCCGTGCCGGTGGCTCGCAACATGCTCGAAGTACGCGTCGAGGCCGGCCGCGACCTGTTCCTCGACGGGGAGGGTGGAGTCGGGGGCCGTCACGTCGAGCAGTCGTTCGGATTCGCGTTCGACGATTGCGGCGAAGAAATCCCGCTTCGTCGGGAAGTAGTGGTACATCAATCCGCGCGACACCTCGGCGAGTTCCGCGACCTCCTCGATCCACACATCCTCGTAGGGGCGGTCCGCGAACAGCCGCGCGCCGATGTCGAGCAACTGCGCCCGGCGCTGCTCCGGGGCGAGTCGTCGACGGGCGCTGGTCATGCCAGTCACCGTACTGCTTGACACCGGTTCAGTAAGGCGTACCTTGCGTACTAGACATCAATTCAGTAACGCAGGCCACATCGACACGGGGGTCGACATGAGCGTCGAATCACTGCACACCACGGCGGAGGCGACCATCCCGCATCCTCGATGGCGGCTTCCCGTCGTCGGCGACGTCTTCGGGATCAGCATCCGCACTCCGGTGCAGAATTCGATGGAGATCGGCAGAAAACTCGGGCCCATCTTCGAGCGCAACGTCCTCGGCAATCGGTTCGTGTTCGCCTCCGGTGCCGACATGGTCGCGGAACTCTCCGACGAATCCCGGTTCGCGAAACACCTGGCACCCGGCGTCGCGTCGCTGCGCGAGGTCGGCGGCGACGGGTTGTTCACCGCCTACAACCATGAGCCGAACTGGAGCAAAGCGCACAACCTCCTCGCCCCGGCGTTCACGAAATCCGCGATGCGGTCGTATCACCGCACGATGCTGGATGTCGCAGGCGAACTGACGGAGCACTGGGACGAGCGGGTGAACGGCTCCCCCGTCGACGTGTCCTCCGACATGACGAAGCTGACGCTCGAGACCATCGGCCGCACCGGTTTCAGCTATTCCTTCGACTCCTTCAGACGGGACCGGCCGCACCCGTTCGTGCAGGCGATGGTCGGTGCGCTGAGCCATTCGCAGCGCACCACGTTCGTGAAGTCCAGCGCGCTCGGACGCCTGCTGACGCGACGGTCGGATCGACGCAACGTCGCCAACCTGGAACACATGGCCGAGGTCGTCGACGAGGTGATTCGTGCCCGCCGCGACAGCACCGAGGACGGCCCCGAGGACCTGCTCGAACTCATGCTGCGGGCCGCCCGGGAGAACGACCCCCATCGGATCGACGAGTTGAACATCCGGCACCAGGTGGTGACGTTCCTGGTCGCGGGACACGAGACCACCTCCGGGGCACTGTCGTTCGCCCTGTACTACCTGTCGCGTCATCCCGACGTCCTCGCAAAGGCGCAGGCGGAGGTCGATGCGGTCTGGGGCGACGAAGAGCCCGCGTTCGAGCAGATCGCGAAGCTCCGCTACGTGCGCCGGGTGCTCGACGAATCGTTGCGGCTGTGGCCGACGGCCCCCGCGTACGGCAGGGAGGCGACCGTCGACACGACCCT
Source organism: Rhodococcus sp. IEGM 1305 (assembly GCF_030058635.1). Classification (NCBI taxonomy): domain Bacteria; kingdom Bacillati; phylum Actinomycetota; class Actinomycetes; order Mycobacteriales; family Nocardiaceae; genus Rhodococcus; species Rhodococcus sp. IEGM 1305. Next base: position 113,289 of record NZ_JASHKX010000010.1, on the reverse strand, counting down.
CGTCGGCAAGTACCCGATGAAGGTCGGCGACTGGGTGCTCGTCCTCATCCCCGCCCTGCACCGCGACCCCGTGTGGGGTGACGATCCCGAGGCGTTCGACCCCGACCATTTCCTCCCCGAGCGCATCCGGTCCCGGCCCGCGCACGTGTACAAGCCGTTCGGGACCGGCGAGCGCGCCTGCATCGGACGACAGTTCGCCCTCCACGAGGCGGTCCTGGTTCTCGGCACGATCCTGCGGCGCTACGACATCGTGGGCGACCCGGACTATCGACTGAAGGTCGCCGAGCGCCTCACCCTCATGCCCGAGGGCTTCACGCTCCAGCTCCGCAGGCGCTAGACCCGGCGGGCCAGAACTTCCGTCACGACGTGTTCGGCGATGGCGAGGGACGACGTCGCACCCGGTGAGGGCGCGTTCCGGACGTGAACGACGCGTTCCGACCCGGTGATGACGAAGTCGTCCTCGAGGCTGCCGTCGGCGTTCATCGCCTGAGCGCGGATGCCCCGGGGTCCGCGGGTGACGTCGGAGCGGCACACGTCGGGCACGTACTTCTGCGCCTCCTTCACGAACTGGCCCGTGCTGAGGACGGTGCGGGCCTCGCGGACCGCCGCCGCGGTGTTGTGCACGGCGAACCGCCAGAACCCGGGAAACCCGACCGCCGACACCACGTCCGCCGCCGACCACCCCCGACGGTCGTACGCCTCCCGCCCGAAGGAGAGAAAGGCGTTCGGTCCGAGCATGATTCGCCCGTCGATTCGCTTGGTGAGGTGGACCCCGAGGAAAGGGTACCGCGGATCCGGAACCGGGTAGATCAGCCCCTTCACGAGCGAGGACCGTTCGGGCTCGAGCAGGAAGTAGTCGCCGAAGAAGGGCACCACGCGAGGCGATCGCGGTTCACCCGACATCAGTGCCACCCGGTCGGACTGCAGTCCCGCGCACGTCACCACCAGGTCGAAGACCTCGCTGCCGTTCCGGGTGGTGACCACCGTTTCCGCGGTCCGGCTGTCCAGGCCCACGACCTCCCGGCCGAGGAGCACGCGTCCGCCCGCGGCGGCGATGTCCGCGGCGAGAGCCTCCGCGACCGCCACGTAGTCGATGATCGCGGTGTGCGGCGAGTGCACGGCGGCGACTCCGCGTGCGTGCGGTTCGATCTCGGGGATCTCCTCCCCCGCAACCTTGCGGATGCCGGGGACCCCGTTGGCGACCGCTCTGTCGAAGATGGCGTCCATCCGCGCAACTTCGGACGAGTCGTGGGCGACCACCACTTTGCCGCATTCCTCGTAGGCCACACCCTTGTCCTCCGCGTACTGCTGCAGGAGGGTGACACCACGGCGGCACAGGCGCGCTTTGAGGCTGCCCGGCGGGTAGTACAGGCCGGCGTGGACGACGCCGCTGTTGTGTCCGGTCTGGTGGGCCGCGACCCGGGTCTCCTTTTCGAACAGCGTCACCTCGACGGCGTCCATGCGGTGCAGAAGTTCCCGGGCGACCGCCAGACCGATGATGCCGCCGCCGATGACGGCGGCACGAACCTTCGCCATGAGCACCCCTCCGTATATACCGTTTTCGAGATACCATCGATGGTATGTCGACCACCCCTCGACGCACGTCTTTTCCCGGACTGGAGCACCTGTCCGATCGGCGTCGAGCGCTGCTGGACGAGCTCGTCACCACTCGCCGCGAGCGCGGCCTGACGCAGACGGAGATCGCCGCCCACATGGGCACGTCGCAATCGGCCGTGGCACGGCTCGAACGCGGCGACGTCGACCCCCGCCTGTCGACGCTCGAACGGTATGCGGAGGCCGTGGGCCGGACGGTCGACTGGACGATCTCAGCGCACCGGGAGTCATCACCATGATCTGGCCACCACCCACCCCACCACCGGTCCCGCCGTTTCACACCCCCTGGCAGCCGGACCCCCGGCAGCCGCCCGCCCCGATGCCCGTCACGTCCGTGCCCGCTCCCGCTCCCGGTCCCGACTGGCTGGCCGAGCGCCTGTTCGACAAACGGATCGTGTCGCTGACCGGCAGGCTCGACGCCGAGGCCACCAACCGCGCGGCGGCGTCGCTGGCACTGCTCGACGCCTCGGACGACGGGGAGGTCCAGCTGTGGCTGCACGGCGTCGACGCCGACATCGACGCGGCCGCGGTCCTCCTCGACACCCTCGATCTGATGGGCGTCCCGCTGCACGTCCACTGCCGCGGCGACGTCCGGGGAATGGCGATCGCCCTCCTCGCGCCCGCCGACCGCCGGACGTCGGCGTCGCACGCCACGTTCCATCTCCGGGAACCGCAGACGTCCTGCACCGGTCCGGCGTCGGACGTCGCCGTCGCCGCCGAACACCACGAGCAGCAGCTGAGGAGGCTGCAGCAGCGGATCGCCGACTCCTGCGGGCGTCCCGTCGACACGGTGATCGGCGACATGCGGGACCACCGGATCCTCACCGCCGACGAGGCGCGCGACTACGGGCTGATCGACGCCGTCACCGGCGCACGCTCCGTCGACGGCGAGTAATCCGGCAGCCGCACTCCTTTTCGGCTCCCGCGCACGAATTCAGGCGCAATTTCGAGTGCGTGAACCGAGAAAGGGTGCGTCTGTGCGGCTGCCCGCCGCGAGGCGGGCTCTTGCGCCCCGCACCTCGACGGGGGAATCATCCGAGGATGACGGTCGAACGATCGCGCATCACGGTCCACGGGGTCGTGCAGGGGGTCGGCTTCCGCCCGTTCGTCGCGCGACTGGCCGACGACCTGGGACTGCACGGCCACTGCGGCAACGACGACGTCAGCGTGTTCATCGAGATAGAGGGCAAGTCGGCGTCGGTGTCCGAGTTCGTGCGCCGGCTCCGCACGGACGCGCCGCCGATGGCCGTGATCGTCGACGCGACCACTCAGCCCGTTCCGGTGCGCGGCGACGAGTCGTTCCGGATCATCGACAGCCGGCACGTCCCCGGCGCGCGGACGCTGGTGTCGCCGGACGTGGCGACGTGCGCGGATTGTCTTCGCGAACTGGCCGATCCGCACGATCGGCGGTTTCGCCATCCGTTCGTCAACTGCACCAACTGCGGCCCCCGGTTCACGGTGATCACCGACCTGCCCTACGACCGGCCCAACACCACGATGGCCGAGTTTCCGCTGTGCGCCGCGTGCCTCGCCGAGTACCGCGACCCCGCGGATCGACGGTTCCACGCCCAGCCGGTGTGCTGCCCCGACTGCGGTCCGCACCTGTTCGCCGAGGTCGACGGGCACCGGATCGACGGGGACGACGCCGTCCTCACCGCGGTGCAGGGGGCGTTGCGGGACGGCCGGATCGTGGCGGTCAAGGGCCTCGGCGGATTTCACCTCGTCTGCGATGCCGCCGACCCCACCGCCGTCGAGACTCTGCGGGCGCGCAAGCACCGCCCGGACAAGCCGTTCGCGGTGATGACCGCGGACCTGTCCGCCGCCGCCGAGTTGTGCGAGATCTCCGAGCCCGAGAGCGCCCTGCTGCGACACGCGGCACGGCCGATCCTGTTGCTGCACAAGAAGAACACTGCGCCGGTTGCCGACGGCATCGCGCCCGGGATCGACGACCTCGGCGTGATGCTCCCCTACACTCCGCTGCACCATCTCCTGTTCACCCGAACCCCCGGCAGCGACGTCGACCCTCCGCGGGTGCTGGTCATGACGTCCGGCAACCTGAGCGGAGAGCCCCTCTGTTTCGACAACGACGACGCCCGCACTCGACTGGCGGACATCGCCGACGTGTTCCTGATGCACGACCGCCGCATCGCGGTGCCCTGCGAGGATTCCGTGCTCGCGGTCGAGGCCGGGGCGGTGCTGCCGATCCGCCGCTCGCGCGGATTCGCACCGCTGCCCGTCGTGCTCCCCGCGCACGGCCCGGAGATCCTCGCGGTGGGCGCGGAGATCAAGAACACCTTCTGCCTGACCCGGCAGGACTACGCGTTCTGCTCGGCGCACCTCGGCGACATGGGCAGCCTGGAGAGTCAGCGCGCCTTCGAGACGTCGGTGCGGCAGTTGACGCATCTGCACGGCATCACCCCGGAGGCGGTGGTCGCCGACCGGCACCCCGGCTACTCGACGCACCACTGGGCCCGGCGCTACAGCGACAGGACCGGCGTCCCCCTGCTCACCGTGCAGCACCACCACGCGCACGTCGCGTCGCTGATGGCCGAACACGGACTGGTCGGGACGACGGTGCTCGGTGTCGCGTTCGACGGGACCGGGTACGGCTGCGACACCACCGTGTGGGGCGGCGAACTCCTCCTCGTCGGCCCGAACATCCTCGACACGAGGCGGGTGGGGCACATCCAGCCCTTCTCGTTGCCGGGCGGTGACGCCGCCGTCCGGAATCCGGTGCGGGTGGCGCTGGCTCTGCTGCACGAGTGCGGGATCACCGACGTCGACGGGTTGCCGTGCGTGGAGGCGATCCCCACCGCGGAACGCGCGGCCGTGGAGTCGCAACTGCAGTCGGGTCTCGGTTGTGTCAGGACGACGAGCGCGGGCCGCCTGTTCGACGGCGTCGCGTCGCTGCTCGGGGTCCGGCACCGGGTCACCTACGAGGCGCAGGCCGCCATCGAACTCGAGGCCCTCGCCCGGACCGCCCTCCACCCGGCTCCCCTGGCCATGGACGTGGAGAACGACCAGCTCAGGCTGCCTCCTCTGGTGTCCGGACTGGTCGCCGGACTCCGCGACGGGACCCCGCCCGCTGCGCTCGCACTGGGCTTCCACCATGCCCTCGCCGCCGCCACCGCCCGCCTCGTCGACCGGGCCGCCACCGCGACCGGCGCGTCGACGATCGGACTCACCGGAGGAGTCTTTCAAAACCGTTTATTCCTCGCACTGGTGAGAGCACACTGGGAGAGCAGCGGTTATCGAGTCCTCACCCACCACCGGGTGCCTCCCAACGACGGAGGACTCTCCCTCGGCCAGGCGGTGATCGGTGCCGCGGCAACCATGCGCGGACCGTGACGTCGGCAGCCCCCGACCGGCCGGTCCGGGACGGGAGCTAGTGAATGACCACCACCGCAGAGGCGGGCGGGCACCTTGTCGACACGGACCTGTCTGCGGATCTCGCCGCCGCAGCATTGTCACTCGCCCGCAGATTCCATGACGGCGCGACGCTCTGGGTGATCTCACCCCAGTGGGAACCGCACGCCCATCACGTCGCCGTCGAATTCGTGCATCCCGTGATCATGGGCAAACGGGCGCTGCCGTCGGTGGCACTCGTCGAACCCGATCCGGTGGCGCAGGCCCGGGTGGCGAGCAGGCCCGGCGACATCCTGCTGGCCGTGGCGTCGGCGAACGAACCCGCCGTCGTCGACGCGATGCGCCGCGCACCGGCGTGGGGCGCGATGACGCTGTGGATCGGGGCAGGCCCCCGACCTCCGGCCGGTGCGGCGAACCACATCCTCTGGGTCGACTCGGAGGATCCGATGGTCCCGGCCACCGGGCGGTTCGTCCTCATGTACCACCTGCTGTGGGAACTCACCCACGTCTGCTTCGAGCACTCGGGACTGCTGAAGCCCGACGCCGAGGAGTGCGACGAGACGGTCTGCGTCACGTGCAGCGACGAGGGGCGTCTCGGTGAGGTGGTGATCGAGCCGGCCGAACCGCTCGGACCCGCCCTGGTCCGCACCGCCGCGGGTGAGGAGTGGGTGGACGTCAGCGTCCTCGGCGACGTCCAGCCCAACGACCTCGTCCTGGTGCACGCGGGTGCCGCGATCACGCGACTCGACGACGCCGGTCAGGAGGCGAACCGATGACGACACACGACTCGGAGAGCACCAGCTTCCTCTACCCGTTCATCGACTCGGAGGAAACCGACGCCCAGAGCCTCCTCGACGACCTCGCCGCCTCCGCGCGGGGGAAGGCCGCCGAGAGCGCTCGCCTGCAGAAGGAGTCCCTCGACGAGTACGGCGACGGCCTGATGGCTGCCGGCATCGACATGGCCGACAGGTTCCGTCGCGGCGGCCGGCTCTACACGTTCGGCAACGGTGGCAGCTCTACCGACGCCGCCACGCTGGCATCGCTGTTCAGCCGTCCCGCCCGCGGACGCCCGGTGGCGGCGTGGTCGCTCGCCGCCGATCAGGCGGTGGTGACGGCGCTCGGCAACGACGTCGGCTTCGATCTGATCTTCAAGCGGCAGATCATCGCGCACGCCCGGGACCGCGACGTCGCGATCGCACTGTCGACGTCGGGCAACTCCGACGACCTGATGACCGCGCTCACCGAGGCGAAACAGCGGGGGCTGCTGACCATCGGGTTCGCCGGGCACGAGGGCGGCCGGATGGCGGCGATGGCGTCCGCCGGCGAACTCGACTTCTGCTACACCGTCCACTCGCAGAGCATCCACCGGATCCAGGAGAGCCACGCGATGCTCGGGTACCGGCTGTGGTCGGTGGCCCAGGAACACATGACGCGGCCCGCTCCCAACTCCGTGGAGGCTTCATGAGCACCACCGAACCGGCCACCTCGGCGGAACGCGAAGACCGGGTCCTCGAGCGGATCGACAAGTTCCGGCAACGCCGGCCGCGGCTGCTGGACGAGGTGGTGACCCTCGCTCACGGTGCGGGCGGGAAGTCGTCGGCGGCCCTCGTCGACGCGGTGTTCGTCGAGGCGTTCCGCAACGAGGAACTCGAGCAACTCGGTGACGCGGCCGCGCTCACCATGCCCTCGGGTGAGCGGCTCGCGTTCTCCACCGACTCGTACGTGGTTCAGCCACTGCGTTTTCCCGGCGGTTCCATCGGGCATCTCGCGGTGCACGGGACCGTGAACGATCTCGCCGTGTCCGGTGCGCGCCCGCAGTGGTTGTCCGCGGCGTTCGTCATCGAGGAGGGTTTCCCGATCGCCGAACTACGGGAGATCGTCGCCGACATGAGCGAGGCGGCCGTCCTGTCCGGCGTGCAGATCGTCACCGGCGACACCAAGGTCGTCGGCAAGGGCGCCGCCGACGGCGTCTACATCTCCACCGCCGGTGTCGGTGTCATCCCGGAGGGCAGGCGGCTGTCGGCCGATCTCGTGCGCGCCGGCGACAAGGTTCTGTTGTCGGGAACCATCGGCGCCCACGGCATGGCGGTCATGCTCGCCCGCGGTGACCTCGCCATCGAGGCCGACATCGCCTCCGACACCGCCCCGGTGAACGCGCTGGTGGAGACGCTTCTGAAGGCGGCCCCGTCGACGCGGTGGATGCGGGACGCCACCCGCGGCGGCGTCGGCACCGTGTGCAACGAACTCGCTCACGCCTGCCAGCTCGCCGTGATCGTGGACGAGCAGTCCCTGCCCATCGAGCCGCAGGTGCTGGGCGCCTGCGACATGCTCGGCATCGACCCGCTGTACGTCGCGAACGAGGGGAAGTTCGTCGCCGTCGTCGCGGCGGACGAGGCGGATGCGGCCGTCGCGGCGATGCGAGCCCACCCGAGGGGAGCCGATGCCACCGTGGTCGGCGAGATCCTGGCCGAACCGCCCGGCATCGTCGCACTGCGAACCTCGTTCGGCGGCAGCCGGATCGTCGACATGCTCGTCGGTGACCCGCTCCCCCGAATCTGCTGAAGAACAGCCCGAGAAGGAGAACCACGATGTGTCTGGGGATACCCGGTCAGGTGGTCGACATCGTCGACGCCGAACAGCATCTGGCCAAAGTGGACGTGAACGGCGTCCAGAGAACGATCAGTGTGCGACTGCTCGCCGAAGAAGGTCTCGTCGTCGGTGACTGGGTGCTCGTGCACGTCGGTTTCGCGATGGCGAAGATCGACGAGATCGAGGCGCAGCTGACGCTGGATCAGGTGCAGAAGATGGGCGCCGACTACGTGAACGAGATCGACGCGTTCAACTCGTCCGAAATCGCGTGACTACAGCAAGAACGAGGTAACAGGGATGAAGTTCGTCGACGAATTCCGGGACCCGGCGGCAGCTCGCGCCCTGGTCAAATCCATCACCGAACTGGCCCGTGGCGACGAGTTCAAGTTCATGGAGGTGTGCGGCGGGCACACCCACACCATCTACCGTCACGGCATCGAGCATCTCCTGCCGGAATCGGTCGAACTGGTGCACGGACCGGGATGTCCGGTCTGCGTCATCCCCATGGGCCGTGTCGACGACGCCATGTGGCTGGCCGAACAGCCCGGCGTCATCTTCACCACGTTCGGCGACATGATGCGGGTGCCCGGATCCAAGGGCAATCTCATCGAGGCCAAGGCCCGCGGCGCGGACGTCCGCTTCGTGTACTCGCCGCTGGACGCGCTGAAGGTGGCGCTCGACAATCCCGACCACCAGGTGGTGTTCTTCGCCGTCGGGTTCGAGACGACGGCGCCGTCCACCGCGGTGACGTTGGTGCGCGCGCGGGCGCTGGGCGTGAAGAACTTCAGTGTGTTCTGCAATCACGTCACGATCGTGCCGCCGATCAAGGCGATCCTCGAGTCCCCCGACCTGCGGTTGTCGGGCTTCCTCGGCCCGGGCCACGTGTCCACCGTGGTGGGACTGCGGCCGTACCGGTTCGTGTCCGAGGCGTACGGCAAACCGATGGTGGTCGCGGGCTTCGAGCCACTCGACATCCTCGCGTCGGTGCACATGCTGCTCCAGCAGATCCGGGAGGGCCGCTGCGAGATCGAGAACCAGTACAAGAGGGTGGTGCGCGCGGAGGGCAACGTGCAGGCACTGAAACTGATGGCCGAGACGTTCGAACTGCGGCCGCACTTCGAATGGCGTGGGCTCGGTTTCATTTCGCAGAGCGCGCTCAAGGTCCACCGCAACTACGCCGAGTTCGACGCCGAGGAGAAGTTCTCGATGCCGGGTGTGCGGGTGGCGGATCCGAAGGCGTGCCAGTGCGGTGAGGTCCTCAAGGGCGTCATCAAACCGTGGGAATGCAAGGTGTTCGGGACGGCGTGCACACCGGAGACGCCGATCGGCACGTGCATGGTGTCCCCCGAGGGCGCGTGCGCCGCGTACTACAACTTCGGCCGGCTCCACCGCGAGACGGCGCAATTGCTGGGTCAGCGAGGCTGACCGGTGATGCCGCGCGAACACACGATGCCGTCCGGGCACCGTGTGTTCGCGCACTACGCGCACGCCCCGAATGCCCTGGGCTACTGCGGCCCTCCCGGCTCTGAGCGACTACAGGCGGTCGCGTGCGGTGGGGCGCCGGACACCGACGTGGTGGCGCTGGCGAAGCAGTTCAGCGGTGCCTGGCCGTACCAGGAGGTGATCGCCAAGCTCGCCGGAATCCCGGACCCCTTGGACGAGAGGGTTGTTCGAGCCTACTGGACCTCGGACGAACTCTCGGGCCGCATCGATCGCGCGGAGTTCGGCGCGGCACTGCTCGCCCGCCTCGCGTCGCAGGCCGGCCACTACTGGAAGCACCTCACCGAGGACCTGCTCGGGGAGGCGGCCCCCACCCACAACTTTCACGTGTTCGGCGTGTACCCGTGGTCGCGACTACTGGACACCGGGATGCCGCAGCCGCTGCAGGTTCTCGACTCGTGCCGCATCCGCTGGGGTGAGGTGGTCGGTCTCGATCACGATCGTGCCGTCGTCCGGTCGCGCCGCCTGTCGTGGGACGGCACCCGGCTGTCGCTCGGGGCCGAGCAGGACGCCCCGGCCGACTACCGCGTGCCCGAGGGGGCTTTCGTGAACGACCTCACCGTGGGCGACCAGGTGGCGGTGCACTGGGATTTCGTGTGCGACCGTCTCGCCCCCGATCGGGTGGACCGGTTGCGCGAGCAGACGGAATGGCAACTTGCACAGACCAATCAGCGTCTGCTTCGGCAGGCGACCCCGTCCTCGCGGAAACGGACCGACACGAACGTTTCCCAGCTACCATGACTGGAACCCACGGCCTGTGGCCGGATCGGAGCCGACATGAAGAAGATTCTGAACTCGCTGTCCGAAGAAGAGTTCGTCCTGATCCGCGAGACCAAGAAGGCTCAGATGGCCGACTTGGACGAGGACAAGCTGATCAAATTGCACACCCGCGTCCGCCGTGCCCGCAACAAGCACGTGAAGCTGTACCGCCAGGAAGGCGCGGCGACGGTCGCGGACAAGGGCGCGCGCGGAGCCGGTAAGGCGGCCAACAAGCGCAATGCCGACAAGGTGGAAGTCTTCGAGGCAGCGCTGAGCAGGGTGAGCGGCCAGTTGGCGACGGCTGCCCGTGCAAGCGCACGCGACCTGAAGGACGCGCGACTCGCCCGCGCCCGGAGCGACGCCCCGTCCTTCAGCGGGCTCGGCGACAGCGACGGCAAGGTCGGCTCGTCCGGCAAGGCGCGCGTCGACGCCACCCGGAAATCCTCCGGCCGCAAGAAGTTCGAAGCATCCACCATCGCCGCAGGCGCACGGCGGCAAGCGAAGAAGGACAAGCGATAAGTCCCGTCGTCCTGCGTCAGACGCGCACCACCCGCATCCCCGCGGCTTCGAAAGACGCCGTCTCCCCGGTGTCGGCCGAGTCGTCGGTGACGATCGTGGTTCCCGGAGGGATCGGCGCCCACGCGTGGAACGGGCGTTGCCCGAGCTTCGCGGCGTGCGCGAGCACGTACACCTGGTCGGCGCGGGCAATCATGATCTCCTTGAGGCGCGTCTGCTCCAGCTCTGCCTCACAGATCCCCAGATCCGCGGTGACGGCGTCCGCGCCGAGAAACGCGCGATCGAACGTGACGCGTTGGAGCGTGGCCTCGGCCAACGGTCCGACGAACCCCTGACTGAGGTGGCGGAGTGTGCCGCCGATGCACTCGACCCGCACGGAGTCCGCGTCGGCCAGCGATTCGAGGGCGGTCAGACCGGCCGCGATGACGGTGATGCCGTCGATCTCACGGAGAAATTCCCCCATCGCACCCACGGTGGTGCCGGCGTCGAGCAGGATGGTCTCGCCCGGCCGGACCTGGCTCGCGGCCCATTCCGCGATCGCGCGCTTCGCGTCGAAACCCTCGAGAGCGCGCTGACGGAGTGACGATTCCTGATGGGGGTCGAGCGCGATCGCGCCACCGTAGGTCCGGGCGATCAGACCCTGGGACGTCAGTTGGCTCAGGTCCCGCCGGATAGTGGAGGCGGTGACACCGAACTGCGCCGACAGGTCGTCGACACTGGCCAACCCGCTCGACCGGGCCAGTCGCACGATCTCGGATCGGCGTGCTTCCGACTCGCGAACCGCCATGTCTCGTCCCCCTACTTCACAACCGCTGTGCTGGTTGCCAATTCGGCAGCCTGACGAAGAGCTTCGACCATACTGCCGGCCTCCGCAATACCCTTGCCCGCGATGTCGAAGGCGGTGCCGTGGTCGACGGAGGTCCGGATGACGGGCAGTCCCACCGTGATGTTGACCCCTGCCTCGATGCCGAGGACCTTCACCGGCCCGTGCCCCTGGTCGTGATACATCGCCACGATGAGGTCGTAGTCGCCGCGTCCCGCGAGGAAGAATGCGGTATCCGCAGGCAAGGGTCCGTGCACGTCGATGCCGTCCGCCTTCAGCACCTCGACCGCCGGAATGATCTTCTGCTCTTCTTCTCCGTAGCCGAACAACCCGTGTTCGCCGGCGTGCGGGTTGATGCCACACACCCCGATCTTGGGCTCCGGGATTCCGGAGCGCACCAGCGCCTCGTGCCCACGCCGGATCGTCCGCTCGACGAGCCCGGGTTCGATCTTCGCGACAGCGTCGAGCAGGCCGATGTGGGTGGTCACGTGGATCACCTTCAGCTTGGGCGTCGACAGCATCATCGACACCTCCTCGGTGCCGGTGAGGTGCGCGAGAAGTTCCGTGTGCCCCGGGAAGATGTGCCCGGCGGCGTGCAGCGCCTCCTTGTTGAGCGGGGCCGTGCAGATGGCCTGCACCTCCCCCCGCACCGCGAGCTCGCTGGCGACCCGGATGTACTCGTATGCCGCGTGACCGGCGACCGGAGACAGTTCGCCCCACGCCAGATCGTCGGGGAGGAGGTCGAGATCGATGACGTTGACGCGCCCGGGTATCGACTGCGCGTCCGCGACCGACTCGACAGTCACGATGTCGACGTCGATGCCGAGCACATTCGCCGCCAGACGCAGCCGCTTCGCGTCGCCGATGACGATCGGCGTGCACAAGGACAGGGTGGCCTCGTCCAGCAAGGCGGGGACGATCACCTCAGGGCCGATTCCGGCGCCGTCGCCCATGGTGACGGCAACGACGGGAAGGTTCGCGGTATCAGTTGACGCTGTCATGTGAGGTCCTCGCTGTGTGGGGGAATGGGTGGGCGGCTGATCGCCGCGCAGGTAGGCCGCGATCGCGGAGAGACTGGTCTCGTCGCCGAAGCTTCCGGGCCTCGTGACGACGCGCCGTCCATCGGATGCCAGGGAGACGACCGCGCCGTGGTGCACTTCATGGACCGGCCGGAGTGACGTGATCTCCAATGCGTCGACGACGGCACGCGCCGTCTCACCGCCTGTGAGCACGAGGTCGGGTCTGCGGTCACGCTGCACGGCTCCGGCCAACCGGCCGAGTGCTGCCGACAACGTGCGGGCGTTCGACGGGTCCACGTCTCCGGTGACAGTGACGACAGCGTGGCCGTCGTCGAGAGCGAGCCGGAGTCGGGTCGTGTCCACCTCGCCGCGGAGAAGTTCTGTCGCCTCGACCGGAACGTGCCGGACTCCATCGGCAACCAGCGACGCAACCTGTTGTACGGCAACGGGTTCTGCAGTCCCGACGACTATCAGGACGGATTCCGCCTGCCCGGCCCCAGTCGTCGGGACGTGCCCGAGTGGCAGCGTCCGCGCCACCGCCGCCGCGAGAGCGGAAGTCCCGACCAGTCGCACTCCGCTGATTGCCCGGCAGGCGCGGACGATCGAGTCGAGATCCTCGTCGGTCTCGACGTCGCAGACCGCGATGGCACCGACTGACGCCGCGCGGGTGAGCGCCTCTTCGACACCGGGACCGCGGTTCACGCACTGCGTGAGGCTGTCCGGAAACAGTTCGGCGATCGACTCCGGCGGCGGCGTGAATTCCGCCGACCACACCCCGGCCCGATGGAGCGGCGTCGCTCCGACGTGGACCACGCCGTGGCGGACGCTCCGGTGAAGCGCCGGCAGGCCTGCGGCCACAACCACCGGGCCGGTTTCAGCGAGGATTCCCACCTCGGGCCCGATGTTTCCGCGGAGAAGTGAATCGATCTTCTTCACCACCAGTGCGTCGGACGGAACTCGAGCGATCGCGTGTCGCACCGTGCGGGCCGCGTCGTCCGGGCTCATCGATCGGGTGTCGAGATCCGCGATGACGACTGCACCCGGTTCGTACGTTTCGGCGGCACCGAGAAGCAGCGACACGGGTGCACTCCGCCCGAGGAACGCACTCGCCACCTCGGCCGCGCCGGACAGGTCGTCGGCGAAGACCGCGACGGTCGGATGGGATCCGATCGATTTCGGTCTCATGATGCCGCCTCCGCCCGAGTTAATGCGCGTTTCGTGCATTTGATGGTAACAGTAATGCGCATTTCGCGCAGACTGTTCACAGCGAGGCTCCCGCGCATTGCACGATCGCCTGACCCGTGATGCTCCCGCCGTGCGGGCCCAGCAGGAATCCGATCAGCCCGGCCACCTCGTCCGGGGTGATGAATCGCCCCAGCGGTGGAACTCGCGGAGGCGTAGACGTGCGTGCCGGATCGTTCAGCATCGGGGTGTCCGTCGGGCCCGGGGCGACCACGTTGACCGTGATCGCCCGGTCCACCAACTCCGCGGCCCAGGACCGCGACATCCCCACGAGCGCCGACTTGGTGGCGACGTACTGACTCTTGCCCGCCGCTCCCGACATCGTGCGACTGCCGACCAGGACCACCCGGCCGCCATCGCGCATCGACGGAGCAAGTGCGTTGACGAGAACCTCGGCGGCTGCGACATGAATCCGCCACATCTTCAGGCCGTCGTTGACCTGCAGCTTCCCGAGAGGCGCGGAGGATTGCAGGCCGGCGGCGTGCACGACGGCATCCACCGAGCCGACGGCGGCCGCCTGCTCCGACAGTGCGTCGAGGTCGCCCAGGTCGACGGCCGTCCAGGAGAATCGGTCGTCGTCGATGCCGGGGTCGCGTCGGCTGAATCCCGTGACCGACCACCCGTCGCGCAGAAGGTGCCGGGCGGTGGCAGCGCCGATGCCGGAGCTGGCCCCGGTCACGACGGCCCTCTTCGAGTCGCCGTCCGTCACGACCGGCTCCCGTCGGCCAGCCAGCCCTGATCGAGCTCGACGTACTCGATCGCCTGCCGGAATCGGGTGAACGCCACGTGCAGGACGCCGTCGTGTCCGGCGGCGATGCTGGGGTACGAGTATTCGCGGTTCAGTCCGTCGCGAGAATTGTTGGACAGGCAGTACCCGTCGCCGATCTCGATGTCGCGGCGGGTCGGCCAGGTTCGGCCACCGTCCTCGGACATCGCCAGCGTCATCGGGGCGCGAGGTGCACCCCAGAACGCGCTGCGGCTGTCGCCGTCGTCGAGCGGCTCCGGCTCCGCGGCTGCCTGTTCGGGCACTCCGTCGGCGAGGCCGTCGTCGTCGATCTCGTCGTACAGGGACGTCCGCCGCGCGGTGGCGTTCGCTGCACTGGATTCGTTGAATACCAGGGCGAGACGGTCGTCCGGGAGCACGACGAACTGTATGGACGAGTTGTTGTTGGGGAGCTCGGTGGCTTCCGGCTCGGTCCAGGTATCGCCGTCGTCCGTCGAGACGCTGCGGTAGATCGAGTCAGCCCAGCGGCTGCGGTAGAGGGCCACGAGGGTGCCGTCGGCGAGGCGGCCGATGTTCATGTGCACGCAGCCGACGCTGCCCGGCACGACCACCTCGCGCCAGGACTCGCCGTGGTCGTCGGAGATCATCACGCTGCTGTAGTCGCGATCGCCGACCCACTTGCGGCCCTCGATACGGACGCAGTGGAACACGGGAAGCAGAAGCCGCCCGGTCGGGAGTGCGACCACGGGCTGTCGTACGAACACACCACCGGCGTCGGTCTCCGGCAGCAGTGTATGCGCCTCGCCCCACGTTCGGCCGCCGTCCGCGGACACGCGTCGCATGACGCGCGCCGTGTCCTGATTGCCGGCGTGCTGGGACGTCCACAGCAACCACACGGTTCCCGTATTCGTCACGTAGAGAACGGGATTCTGTTCCGACCTCGTCGGATCGTCGGACAGCTGCACCGGCTCGGACCATGCGTCCGCATCCGGGGCGAGCCGGGAGAACCAGACGCTGATGTCCGGAACGCCCTCCTGGGTGCCCGCGAACCACACGCACCCGAGCGATCCGTCCGGCAGAACGGTGAGATTCGCCGCGTGGTTCTGCACCTGCGGTGCGGGAAGCAGGGCGTCGCGCCGACCCGCCTCGGCGATGTCACGTACGGCGCCGTCGGGGAGTCGGGTATCGGTTGCGGAACTCGGTGTGGTCATCTGCGTCTCCAGTGCGTGAACGGGGGCGGGCGAGTTGTCGGTGGCGGTCACGTCACGTCTAGGCACGCAGCGCCGCAACACCGAGGTCGTAGGAGTTCGTGGGGCGCAACGCGACACCGTCGATGCGTGAGCGGCGCGCGAGAACCGCCTTCGGAACGAACGCCCACAGGCACGGGCACGTGTCCCAGATCCGGCGTTGCGCGTCCGCGAGGAGTTCGGCACGCCGGACGGCGTCTGCCTCCTCCGAGGCCTGGGTGATGGTCCGGGTGATCTCGGGAAAGATGTACCCGTGATAGGTGTCCCGGGTCGCTTCCTTCTCCGCCGTGCCGGCGTACATGCCCTGCATGATGGTCAGGGCCAGACCGGTCGGGCTCGGGAAGCCGTTGCCCAGCACGTCCCAGTCGCCGACCTTGCCCTGCCGCCACTGCGAGATGTCGCCACCGGGTTCGAACTGCTGGAGGGTGGTTCGCACGCCGACCGCGGACAGCATCTGCAGCACCGACTCCATGATGTCGGTGTCGGCCGCGAACTCGCCTGTCTCCCAGATGATCTTCAGCTCGAGATCGCGGACACCGAGGGCGTCGAGTTCGCCACGGGCACGGGCCGGGTCGTAGCTGTACTCGCCGGTCTCGACCGCACCGTCGAGGGTGAGGGGAATAACCCCGCGTGACTGGGTGGCGGAGCCCTGCAGGACCTGGTCGACGAGGGCCCGCCCGTCGATCGCATATGTCAGAGCCCTGCGCACCCGAGCGTCGGCCAGCGGGTGCCCCTGCGGCTTTCGGAAGTTGAAGAAGAGCTGATTCAGTCGGACGCCGTCGATCCGATCGATCGAGACACCCGACAGCCCGGCGAGCTGGTCGGCCGCGTCCGGGGTGATGGAGTCGATCACGTCGACCTCCCCACTCCGCAACGTCACGACGCGGTTCGACTCGTCCGGAACGAAGCGGACGCGCACCGATTCGATCAGCGCGGGTGTCCCCCAGTAATTCTCGCTGCGCACCAGGGTGTAATTTCCGGTGCCGCGGTCGCTCTCCGTCACGACGTATGGTCCGGTCCCCACACCGGACTGCAGTTCCTCCGGCACGTTCGCGGCCGCCGGGGTGATGAGGATGTTCGACATGAGGTAATCGAGGACCGGGACGGGTCGCTGGGTGTTCAGGGTGAAGCTGGTGTCGTCGATCTGCTCGACCGTGGGCCACTCGGGGAAGAATCCGCCAACGAACGAGCCGTCGACCTGGCTGTACATCTGCAGGGCTGTCGCGACGTCCTGCACCTGCACCGGGGTGCCGTCCGAATAGCGGACGCCGGGACGCAGGTGCACGAACCACTGGGTGGGTGCGACGAGTTCGAATCGGTCGGCCAGCACCAGCTGGGGTCGCAGGTCCCGGTCGATCTCGGTAAGGGCCTGCCGCACTCCCCGCTGCACCGTCAGCGCGGCATCGAACTGGTTCAGCTTGTTGTCGAGGCTCACGAGCGAGCGGTTGAGGGCCAGACTCACGGTCTTCGGTCCGGGCGTTCCGGTCGGCGTCGCGCATCCCGCTGCGGATCCGAGTGTGAGGCCGGCTCCGAGCAGGAGACCCGACCTGAGCAGCGTTCTCCTCGAAAAGCGCTGTTCGAATAGAGAATTGGTCATCATCGACCTCTCGGGACTATGGGTATGGGGCGCAGCGATCAGGCACGGCGCGAGGTGGTTGCCCACCAGGCGATGTGATCGCCGGCACAACCGAACTCTACTCAGAGTTGCTTGAGATGCGCAAGATGCCGGCAAAGACTTGCGCACAACGCGCATTAGTGCGATTGTGAGCTGAGTTACAAACGAAGCTGCTGTACCCGACACGCCGCGGTGTCGACACCTCCATCGCCGGCGTTATCGAAAGGTCGACGATGACCCCTCACGCAGACACCGAACGGCCGGTGACCTCATGACGCAGCACGCCGCCGACACGGCATTTGCAGCCCAGCCCACCGGCTCGGCATCACCGGCTCCCCGCCGGACCCCGACCTCCCGTGTCCCGAAAGTGCTGACCGCGGCCATGCCCCGCTACGTCGCAAAACGCCTCGCACAGAGCGCGCTGGCCGTCTTCCTGACACTGACCACCGTGTTCGTCCTCATCCGGATGGCGCCCGGCGACCCCGCCTACTCGATGGCCGGCCCGCTGGCCAGCACCGAGGATCTGGCCAGGATCAGGGCGGACATGGGCCTCGACCAGTCCGTGTTCACCCAGTACCTGCTGTATCTCCGCGGCCTGATCCACCTCGATCTCGGCACCTCGTACTCGTTCCAGGCGCCCGCCTTCGACGTCGTCCTCGCCCGGCTGCCGTACACGATCACCCTGTCCGTCGCGGCGATCGTGCTCACGACGCTGGTGGCCATCCCGCTGGGCGTGTGGATGGCCCGCCGCGCCGACACGAGGCGCGAACTCGGGGCCAACGTCGTCACGATCGCCGGTCAGTCCATGCCCGACTTCTGGACCGGACTGATGCTCATCACCCTGTTCGCGGTCCTGATCCCCATTTTTCCCGCAGCCGGATTCACGACCTGGTCCAGCCTGGTGCTGCCCACCGTGACCGTGGCCGTCCTGCAGATCGCCCTGATCTCCCGCATGGTCCGCCGCGAGATGGTCGGCGCGTTCACCTCGCCGTACATGACCGTGGCCCGCTCGCGGGGAGTCCCGGAGCGGGAACTCATCTGGCGGTACGCCCTGCGGAATTCCGCGATCCCGGTGCTGACCGCTCTCGGCACCCGGTTCGCGTCCATGCTCAACGGCGTCGTCGTGGTCGAGGTCGTCTTCGCGTGGCCCGGCGTGGGATCGCTGGTCGTGCGTGCACTCGAGACGAGGGACTACCCCCTCATCCAGGCCACCGTACTGGTGACCGCGGTGCTCGCCGTCCTCGTCCAGCTTCTCGTCGATCTCTGCTATCCGCTTCTCGACCCGCGCGTCCGACTCGGAAAGGGAACGAGTAAATGACCACCGTCATCGATCCCCCGGCGCAGGAGCGGCCCAGCGCCGTCACCACCCGGGACATCGCACGGGCCGGTGCCACCCGCCGCGCCCGCGACAGCCGCGTGAAGATCTGGGTGGGCACCATCTGCGCGCTCGCCGTCATCGCGCCCGTCGCACTGGCGCAAGTGCTTCCCCTGCCCTCTCCGGACGCGACCGACCTCGCCCAGCGACGCCTGCCACCGCTCACGGACGGGCACCTCTTCGGGACCGACCAGCTCGGCCGCGACCTCCTCTCCCGCGTCCTCTACGGCGGACAGGTGTCGCTGACGATCGGAGTTCTCGCGGTCGTCGTATCCGGCCTGATCGGCCTGTGTCTCGGCGCACTGGCCGGATACCTCGGCGGCTGGACGGACACCGTCGTGAGCAGGCTGATCGAGGCCCAGCTGTCGCTGCCGCTCCTCATGATGCTGCTGCTCGTCGTCGCCCTGTTCGGCCCGTCGATCCCGGTCATCACGTTCGTCATCGCGATCGCCCAGTGGCCGGAGATCGCCCGGTTGACCCGCTCACTCGTGCTCGTCGAACGCGAGAAGCCGTATGTGGCGGCCTCCCGGGTACTCGGACTCGGACGCACCGCCATCCTGTTGCGCCACGTGATCCCCAACATCATCAAGCAGGCGTCCCTCGTCGTCCTGCTGCTGCTCGCGCAGGCCGTGCTCCTCGAGAGCGCACTGAGTTACCTCGGCGCGGGACCGCAACGCCCCTTCGCCACCTGGGGCCGGATCATCTCCGACGGCCAGGACTACATCACCACCTCGTGGTGGCTCGTGACCCTCCCCGGCCTCGTCATCGTGCTGCTCGTGATCGGCGTGAACCTGCTCGGCGACGGGCTTCGCGACCGCCCGGCGAGGTCGCCGGAGAAGCGCCGCGGGCTCCTGCACCGGATCTCGCTGCGGAAGGAAGAGGCCTGACATGGGGAACCTCCTCAGAGTCGACGAACTGCAGATCGAACTCATCACCGCCCGGGGCGTCATCCGCGCAGTCGACGGCGTGTCCTTCTGCATCGACGCCGGCGAAACCGTGACCATCATCGGTGAGTCGGGGTCGGGTAAATCGACCACCGCGATGGGCATCCTCGGTCTGCTGCCCGACGACCTCGCCGTCCTCTCGGGTGCGGTGCGGTTCAAGGACTGCGACATCCTCGGACAGAAGAAGGCGCTCGCGAAGGTCCGGGGACGGCACATCGCCCTGATCCCGCAGGATCCGATGACAGCGCTGAGCCCGGTGCACACCATCGGGTCCCAGCTTCGGGAGGCGGTGCGCCACAGCGGCATCACCGGAAAGTCGAAGGAAACCGCGCGGGCCGTGGAACTCCTCGAGCAGGTGCGGATCCAGAATCCGGCGGGACAACTCGGGAAGTACCCGCACCAGCTGTCCGGCGGAATGCTGCAGCGCGTACTGATTGCCTGCTCGCTCGCGTCGGGTCCCGAACTGATCGTCGCCGACGAACCCACCAGCGCCCTCGACGTGACCGTGCAGGCGAGCATCCTCGACCTGCTGCTCGAACTGCAAGAGCGCACCGGCGTCGGAATGCTCGTCATCACACACGATCTCGGCGTCGCCCGCTTGATGTCCGACCGCATCAACGTCATGAAGGACGGCCGGTTCGTCGAGAACGGCGGAGCCGAAGACCTCGTTCTCCATCCTCGCAGCGCCTACACCAAGAAGCTGCTCGACGCCGTGCCGCGGCTCGGCGACTACACCACGACCGTAGGAGCATCGACATGAGTGCACCGCTACTGTCCGTCGAAGATCTCGTCGTCGAATACCCGGTCCCCGACGGTGTGTTCCGCGCGGTCGACACCGTCAGCTTCTCCGTGGACAAGGGTGCGACGCTCGCCGTCGTCGGTGAGTCGGGGTGCGGAAAGTCGACCATCGCGAAGGCGATCGTCCGGCTACTCACCCCCACGTCCGGCCGCATCCTCGTGGACGATGTCGATATCGCACAACTGTCGGAGAAGGCGCTGCGCCCCTTCCGGTCTCGCGTGCAGATGGTCTTCCAGGACCCGTACGGATCGCTCGACCCGCACCTGACCGCCATCGACATCGTCGGCGAACCGCTCCGCCTCCAGGGCGTCCGGAGCAGGTCCGAGCGGGCCCGCAGGGCCGCGGCGCTGATCGATCAGGTCGGCCTGCCCACCACGGCGCTCCACCGTCGGCCCGCCGAGTTCTCCGGCGGTCAGCGGCAACGCATCGGTATCGCCCGGGCTCTGGCGAGCGGACCGGAACTCCTCGTGTGCGACGAGGCCACCAGCGCGCTCGACGTGTCGGTGCAGGCTCAGGTGCTCGACCTCCTCCGCGAGATCCAGCACGACACCGGTCTGACCTACGTCTTCATCTCCCACAACCTCGGCGTCGTCCGCGAGATCAGCGACACCGTGATCGTCATGTCCCGCGGACAGGTGGTCGAAAGCGGTTCCACCACCGACGTTCTCGAACGACCCGCCGAGCCGTACACCCAGGCCCTCCGCGCCGCCGCACTGGATCCGACCACCATGGTCGGGATCAAACCCCGTCACATCGTCTCGCGCCCACCCGGCGCAACCGAGGTTCCCCGAACCGTATCCCGAGGAGTAGCTTGATGCCCGAACTCGACCTGACCTCACTCGTTCTCGGCACGATGACCTTCGGCGACACCGTCGACTTCGACGGTGCCGCCGCAATGGTCGACGCCGCGCTCGACGCCGGCATCACCCATGTCGACACCGCCAACGGCTACGCCGGCGGAGAGTCCGAACGCATCCTCGCCCGACTGCTGGGCACGCGTCGCGACCGGATAACCCTCGCCACCAAAGCGGGAATGCCGCACCCCGACGCGGGCGACAACTCTCCGCTGTCTCCCGCGGGCCTCCGGGCGAGCGTCGAGGCGAGCCTGAAGAGACTGGACACCGACTACGTCGACCTGTTCTATCTCCATCAGCCCGACCGGGCCACACCCCTCGCCGACACTCTCTCCACCGTCGCCGATCTCGTGTCGGAGGGCAAGATCCGCGCCCTCGGTGTCTCCAACTTCGCGGCCTGGCAGATCGCCGAACTGAACCACACCGCCGACGCCGTCGGCGCACCCCGCCCGATCGTGGCCCAGCAGTTGTACAACCTGCTGGCCCGCCGGATCGAGGAGGAGTACGTCGAATTCGCCGCGGTCACCGGACTGGTCACAATGGTCTACAACCCACTCGGCGGCGGTCTCCTCACCGGGCGTCACTCATTCGACGCCCAGCCTGCCGATGGACGCTTCGGTGATTCACGATTGGCGCAGATGTACAAGGAGCGGTACTGGAACACCGCGATCTTCGATGCGATCACGCAGTTGTCCGTGATCGCCGACAAGGCCGGGATCCCGCTCACCGAACTGGCTCTGCGCTGGCTCGTGTCCAAGCCGGCGGCGGGGCCGATCCTTCTCGGCGGATCCAAGGTCGCGCACCTGCAGTCGAATATCGCCGCTGTCGCGAAGGGCACACTCGACGACGAACTGATCGACGCGTGCGACGAAGTGGGCAGCGCCCTGCGCGGACCCATGCCCAACTACAACCGCTAGGAGATATCGCCCTCATGAGCGCCCAGGAATTCGCCGCCCGCCTCCGCGGCCGGGAACGGATCGTCGGCTATTGGTCCGTGATCGACAGCCCGGTGTCGACGGAATGGCTCGCCCACGTCGGCTGGGACTACATCGCCCTCGACCTCCAGCACGGCCTGATCGGATACTCCGGCATGGTCGCGGGACTCACCGCCATCGATGCCTCAGGCTCAACGGTCGGCATGATCCGGGTCGAGTCGAACGATCCGACGCCGATCGGCCGGGCACTCGACGCCGGCGCGGCAGGAGTGATCGTTCCACTGGTGAATACGGCAGAGGAAGCTGCCCGAGCCGTTGCTGCCGCCACGTACCCCCCTGCCGGCGTTCGCTCGTACGGGCCGATGCGCTCACAACTGCGGATCGGCCCGACCCCGGCGGATGCCAACCGCGACACGGTCGTCGTCGTGATGATCGAGACGCCGCAGGGTCTGGCGAATGTGGAAGAGATCTGCGCCGTCCTCGGACTCGACGGGGTCTACGTCGGGCCGTCCGACCTTCGCCTCGCCGTGGGTGGTGCGCACCCGAACGATCCGACCGTCGACGACGAGTTCGAGGCGGCCGTGGCCCGCGTCCGTGAGGCTGCCGCGGCAGCAGGCATCGCGGCGGGCATCCACACCCCCGACGGTGCGGTAGCGGCTCGGCGACTCGCGGAGGGATACACGTTCGCGACGGTCGCTTCCGACCTCACCCATCTCAAAGCCGCCTCTGCCGCGCACCTCAAAGCCGCGACCGGGGAATGACAGGCGCTCCGCGCCCGTGCGCCTTTTTGGTTGTTCGCGCTACCAAAAAGGCGCACGGGCGGCGAAGCCGCCTGATTCTGGATTCCTTGCCCGAGGAAGAGATGCAACGAAGGATCGAATCATGCCTGACATCATCGAGTTGATTTTCGACGACCACGAGTGGTTCCGACGACAGTTCGCCGCACTGGACGAACTGAAGGCTCGACGCCGGGTGGACATCACTGCCGTCGAGGCGGTGTGGACCCCGTTGGCGAAACGCTTGGATCTGCACGCTGCAGCCGAAGAGGAAATCTTCTATCCCCAGCTTCTCCGCATCGGCGAGGAGGACGCCGAGGAAGAAACCCTCGACGCGATCGGGGACCACAACGACATCCGCGACGGTGTCCGAGCCGCGGCGGGATACCCCATCCTCTCCGAGGAGTGGTGGGCGGAAGTCGGCCGAACGCGCCGGGCCAACGACGAGCACATGGCCGAGGAGGAACGCGAGGGGCTGGCAGATTTCCGGACCGCCCCGGCAGAACTTCGCGAGTCGCTCGGGCGACGCTTCGCCGAATACTTCCTCGTTCACCGTTCCACGAAAGATGTGGACACCTCGGACAAAGATCCGCAGGAGTACGTCCGGGAGGTCGAGGAGGAACTCGACGAGGACAGCAGCGCGGGGTCGCTTCGGATCGGAAGCTTGAAGGGCCGGTAACGACGCACTCCCCACATCACAGACCGCGCGGTCTGTGTTCTATAGTTCGGCGGGTCCGCGGCATCGGGCCGACCGGTTCTGTGGGGAGATGGGGTTGTGGCGCGAGTTTCCCGTCCGGTGCCCGATGCGCTTCCCCCGATGTCGTTCGAGCGGACCGTGCCGCGCAGGTACGTCCATCGCCAGTCCGTGGCCGAGGTCTTCCTCACCGACTGTGTGTCGCTACCGGGACCGGATCGGTTCGTGCTCGCCGCGCAGTGGCCCCGCCTGCACGGCTTCTACCGCGCCCGGGGTGGGCGCTACGACACCATGCTGCTGGCGGAAACGCTCCGGCAGACCGCGATCTACCTGGGACATACCCGCTTCTCCGTTCCGCTGCCGAACCGGTTCGTCATGCAGCACCTCCGGGTGCAGGCGGTGCCCGGCGCGCTCGAGGTGGGCGCCGCGGCCGCCGACGTGATCGTCGAGGTCGCTGTGTCCGAGCACGTGTACCGCGGTGGGGCGATGTCCGCCTTCCGGGTGGACCTGCGGTTCCGGCTCGGCGGACAGGATGTGGGCACCGCGACGGGTCATGCAGCAGTGTTTCCGCCGGCCGCGTACTCGCGGGCCCGGTGGGGTGAGCACGGACCGCGGTCGATCGGGGCGCCGTGGTGTCCCGTACCCGCCCCGGCGGGGCTGGTCGGTCACGTCGACGACGCGCACGTCGTCCTGGGTCCCCGGTGTTCCGAGAACGAGTGGGAGTTGCGGATCGACGACGCGCACCCCGTGCTGTTCGACCATCCGTGTGATCACATTCCCGGGATGCTGATGCTCGAGGTATTCCGGCAGGCCGCCTGCGCCCGGCTCGACGTGCCGGAAGCGCACCTCGTTTCGCTGGGCGCCACGTTCCACCGTTTCGCCGAACTCGACGAGCGGGCCACGATCCGGCTGGACGTGGTGGACGACGGCGCGCTGTCGATCCGCGGATCGTTGGTACAGGGCGGAGTGGCGGTCGTGCGAGGCACCGCGGCGCTGGCGCCTACCGCGGTGAGCGCATGCGCGCGCTAGTCGGCGTCGTCGGGTGTCCAGCGGGCCCGGCGGATCCGGGCGATGTCCTGATGCCGGGTCGCGGGCATGATCCCGGGGAGCAGGAAACCCCACATGTCGTCGACACGTTGTTCGAGGTCCGTGCGCTGCGTCAACACCTGGGACACGGTCTGGACGCCGGTGAAGGCGCCGATGACGAACCGCGCCAGCCTCGGCGGGTCGATGTCCGGGAGGAGATCTCCCTGCTCGACGGCCCGCGTGGCGAGCATCTCGCAACTGTTGATCCAGTCGAGATAGGGGTCGGCGGGGCCCTGGTCGTCGGCGCTGAGTTCGAGGGTGATCCGGATACCGGCCCGCACGATCGGGTCGTTCACGATCTGCCGGGCCATCTCGTGACAGAGCATCACGATCTGCTCGATCGCCGACACCTGCTCGCGGCCGATCGCCTCGACCGACGCGATGGAGATCCGGTGTTGCTCGCCGATGATGAATCGCGCCAGATCCTCTTTGGAGCGGAAATGGAAGTACAAGGCCCCCTTCGTGATTCCAGCGTTCTCGACGATGTTGCCGAGTCTGGCTCCTTCGAACCCCGACTTCTCGAACATCTCCGCCGCCCCGCGGACGATCTGCTGTCGGGTCGCCGCAGCACGCGCCTGCTGAACCACGTTCACACCTTTCCCTGCCGCACGAGAGAAGAACGATGACGATGAAAGCGCGGACTACGCGCCCATTGCCCGGAGAGACGGTACCAGCGTCGACCGCGACCGACGACGGTCGAACACCCTCCACGCCGGTCCGTGTCGCGGTGGTGGGAGCCGCGGGCTTCGTCGGATCGGCCACCGTGACGGCACTGGCGTCGGCCGGAATCCAGTGCACCGCGGTGGCGCGCACACCTCCACACACCGACATTCCGGGCGTCGTGTCGGCCCGGGCGGATCTGACCGATCCGGCGAGCCTCGAAACAGCGCTCACCGGCGCCGATGTCGTGATCCATGCCGCCTCCTACACCGGGAACGACCCGGCGCACTGCGTCGCCGTCAACGTCGCGGGCACCGAGAATCTGCTTGCCGCCGCGGCCCGGAACGGCATCAGCCGGGTGATCTACGTCAGCACCATCGGCGTGTACGGGTCCGGGCCGCACAGCGGAATCGGCGAGTTCGATGCCACGCCCGCACCCGTCTCGGCGCTGAGCGCGAGCAGGCTGGCCGCCGAACACCGCGTCCTCGAATGGGGTGGTTGCGTCGTCCGGCCCGGCTTCGTCCACGGCCCCGGCGACCGCTGGTTCGTTCCCGGCTTCATCCAGATCGTCGAGGCGTTGGGGGCCTGGGTCGACGAGGGACGATCCCGGATCTCGATCATCTCGGTGAACGACCTCGCCCGACTCCTCGCCGCCCTCGCCGCGCAGTACCCCGCACGCACCGGCGACGTGTTCCACGCCTGCCACCCCGACCCGGTGACCGTCCGCGAACTCGGGCAGGCACTCGCGGACTCGGGCCGCCTCCGACTGCCCGCCACGAGTCTCACCTTCGACGACGCGGTGACCGCCGGCGCCCGGCACGGTCTCCCCGAACGACATCTCGACCTGATCGGCCGCGACCACTGGTACGACCCCACCCGCCTGTGGACCGCCACGGCTGCGACCGTCGGTCACGGTCCTTTGGACCACTTCCCGGCGTGACGTCCGTCGACGAGTCCAGGGACGAACATCCAGTCTTCGTCCGCCGTCCGCGAGCGGGGTGTATACCCGGATAGAGGATGATTTCCCCCACCTGACGGAGTGTCGAGATGGCCCTTCTCGCCGAGATCGTCGTGGACACCGAAGGCGACAGCCGGGTAGTGGTCCTGTTTCCCATGATGTGGTTGTTCTTCGCGGTCCTGGTCACGTTCATCGTCACCCGGACCATCACCCGCCGTATCCGGTCGCGGTCGGGAGCGGCGCCCACGGACGACGGCACGGAGTCGGGGGGCGGGCTGATCAACGACATCACCGTCGGCGGAGTGCACCTGCACCACCAGGTTTTCGGGATCCTGTTCATGACGCTGGCCGGGCTGGCACTGATCGCCACCACCCCGGAGGGCACCGCGCTCAACGTGTTCGCCGCCCTCTTCGGAGTGGGCCTCGCACTCACCTTCGACGAGTTCGCGCTGTGGGTGCACCTCGACGACGTGTACTGGAGCACGTCCGGCCGGAAGTCGGTGGACGCAATCTTCTGCGCGCTCATGATCACCGGTCTGATGATCGGCGGCGCCGAACTCGTGACCGGCCGGATCGGCACCCCGGAGTGGTGGTCGTCGATCGGCTATCTGGCCATCTCCCTCGCCATCTCGGTGATCTGCATGCTCAAGGGCAAATTCGTCACCGGGATCGTGGGGATCGTGTTCCAGCCGGTGGCGATCATCGGCGCCATCCGCCTCGCCAAACCCGACTCCTGGTGGGCGATGCGCCGCTACCCGAACAAACCGCGCCGGATGGCCCGTGCCCGGTCACGATTCGGCGAGCGCTACCACGCCCGCTGGAACCGGGCACGCGACTTCGTCGCCGGACCACCGGACGTCCGTGAGGCCGGGATGCGGTGATCTGGGCCGTCAGTCGTCGTCGGCCGTCCGCGACCGCCCCATCATCTCCAGCCCGGCCATCGCCTTCTCGGCGCCCGCCTCGTCCACCTTATCCATGGCGAAACCCATGTGGATGACGATCCAGTCGCCCGGTTCCAGGCTGACGTCCTCGGGCAGCATGCCGACGTTCACCTTGCGCTGTTCGCCGACGACGTCGACGAGCGCGAGTTGATTGCCGTAGCCGTCCAACATGCGCACCACCTGACCGGGAATACCGAGACACATGATTCAGCCCTCCGTCCCGTCCGGTTGCAGCGTTGCCGCGGAGTCGGACTCCAGCAGTTGATCCACGATCTCGAACACCATGCCGACGGCCGGTCCTACGGCGGCCTCGACCCGCGGTGAGAGCCCGATTCCCTCGCCGGTGTTCGCCACCTGGCAGCCGAGAACCACGGTCCGCGGCAGGGTTCCGCCGAGCGCGCGTAGGCTCCCGAACACCGCCCCCGGATCCATGCTGTGCGCGTCGAGCGGCGCAACCGGGACGGAATCGGGTCCCACCTCGAACGCCCTCAGCGCCCCGGGCTCACCGCGGCCGGGCACCGCGTCCACCAGCAGCAGAGCGCCCCACCCGTCGAGCAACTCGTAGGCCAGATGCGTTCCACGAATGCCGAAGTCGACGGCGCGGACGCCCGGCGGCAGCGACCTCGTCGCGACCCCGCGCAGCACCTCGGGTCCGAAACCGTCGTCGCCGAAGAAGATGTTGCCCACACCGGCAACCAGAACCCGCCTGCCCACCGTCACGCGCGTCTCACATTTTCCGGATACGCAGATATCGTCTGATGTCGGGTATCGCGATGACGGCGATCGCGACACCCGCGACCGCAACCAACGCCAGAGCCGCGGTGGTCATCTCTCCGAGAATCTTCATGGCTGTCCATCCTTTCCGGTGTCTGCCGAGACCGGCTCCACCTCGTCCGGGGCGAAGTACAGATACCGTCCGTACCACTCGTGCAACTCCGACGCAGGGTCGTCCTCCAGCACGACGCCGACGTGGGTGCCACCGTCGACGTCGGCGTGCACGGTCACCACGCGAGCCAGCTGTCCCGCGAAGAACAGGTCCTGGGCGTCGGCGCGCCGCGACGGGTGGATCCGCACCACAGTGCCCTTCGCCACCCGGACGCCGTTCACGATCACGCCGTCGACGTCGGGGCGAACGGCTGTGTCGGCGTCCGGATCCCACCACGGCGTGTCGTCGGTCAGTTCCGGGACGAGACCCATGTCGGGGAGGCCCGGGTCCGGGAGGTGCGGGTCCGGGAGGTGCGGATCTCGGAGGATGCCGTGCATCTGGGCGAGCGTCGCCGGCGACATCTGGTCGCACCGGTCGATGATCTGGGCGGCGAGCGGGTCGGTGGCGCGGGCCTGTCGCTTCTCCTCCTCGGTGAGGGTCATGACACGCAGAGTGAGGATCTCGTCGATCTCGGTGGCGTCGAACAGTGCCCCGTCGCTCTGCTCGGCCACCTCGGGGTGGTCGTACAGGATGATCGGCGACACCAGGACGAGGTCCGTCTCCCCCGGCAGCCCGGCCAGCACCGGGTAGCACCGTTCGTGCGCGCACGTGCCCGCGAGTTGCTCCGCCTCCGCGGGAGGTTCGAGGAGTGAGACGAACTCGGTGTTCTCGGCCGCCAGGATCAGATGGGCGCCGATCAGCGACTGCCGGATCGCCGAATCCTTGCCCCAGACTCCCGCGTCCCGCGGTTCGGTGTCCCAGCCGGCGGCGTCTTGCGCGGTGGTCACGTTCTCGACCGACACCCGCACCCGGTTCAGCCCGTCGACGCCGTCGCTGCCCACCGTCACGACGGCGTGTGCGGGCCACCGGGTGCGCACCACCCGGCCGGCGAGGGATCCGTCCTCGCCCCGCAGTTCCTCCACCTCCGTGCCGCCGTCGATGTGGACGTCGAGGTTGCGTTCGCCCGGCCACTCCGCGGGGCGCAGGATGCCGAGATCGAATTCGCGCTCCACCGCCTCGTCCCAGCTGAGCCAGCTCGCGCCCGCGACGGTCAGTTCGTCGACGGGAACGAACTCCGCCGAGTCCGCCACCGCGCGTTCGATGCTGCGCACCTGAAGCTGCAGGAATCGGAGGGTGACGTTCACCCCCGCTCCGGTGCCTGCCCGCATCAGGGTCTGACAGGACATGCGCGGTTCCTCGCCGACCCCCGACTTCGCCGCACCCGACGGTCCGAGGACGCCGAACTGCCACCGCGACTGA
Source organism: Rhodococcus sp. IEGM 1305 (assembly GCF_030058635.1). Lineage (NCBI taxonomy): Bacteria > Bacillati > Actinomycetota > Actinomycetes > Mycobacteriales > Nocardiaceae > Rhodococcus > Rhodococcus sp. IEGM 1305. The sequence goes on along the minus strand of NZ_JASHKX010000010.1, from coordinate 84,068 downwards.
TTCTTCGACGAACTCGCACGATACGGATACAGCAGGTAGCCCTCGTACAGGACCGCGTCGGCCACGGCACGTACTCGCTGCAGGGACGCCGGGGAGATCATGCGATCACCTCCCCGGCTCCCTGCAGCAGGTCCGAAATGGCGACGTCCAGTCCGATCAGACCGTGCGCCGCCTTGTAGCGCGCCAGCGCGGCGAGCGTGTCGTGGTCGAGGCGCACCCACCCCGTGTTCGGGTAGTGCGCCCGAACCAGTTCGCGCCACACGCCGACCGGCAGGTCGTAGGTCGACTCGCGGTCCCACGGGATCCGTTCCACCCCGAAACCGGCGACGCCGCGGGTGAAGACCGTCCCGCTGAACAGGAACACCAGCGGCACCGTCGACCCGGCCTCGTCCAGGGCGTGCAGATACTTCGAGGCCGTGACCTCGAAGTCGTACGTGCACGGCAGCGGCAACTCCACCACACTCGACCCGGTGAACCCCTGGGCCACGGTGCTGGTCTGCATCCATTGGAAGGGTTTGAGCGTGGCCGTCCACCGCTCGCGGGGCCCGAACAGATCGAGGAGGCCCTCCGCCTCACCGTCCGTGTAGCGGCGGCGTTGCGGGTCGATACGGACCTGGCACCGGACGGCCATCGCGTGCACGGCGGCACCGCTGGACTCCGTCACCTCAACTCGCGCAGTGAGATTCGGCGCAACCGCGAACGGTTCCGGGAACACGTCCTCCACGTGGAACGACAATTCGGTCACGTCGGCTCCTTCGCGACGCGACTGCGCGCACGCACCGTCTCGAAGAACGTGTCGATGACCCGGCGGGCGTCCTGGCCGCCGTCGAATCCCCGCCACACCTGCCGCAATTCGCCCACCAGCTGGTAGCAGGCGTCGATTGGGACGAGGTAGCACTCGGGGTCGCCGCCACCGTGTTCGGGGACCCGCAGCAGCAACGCCTCCGTGTCGGCGGACAGCCCGCCGAGCACCGGGTTGGCCGCGAGGACGCCGTCCCAGGCGTCGAGGGGCAGCTCCGACTCGGTGGCGCCTGCCGGACCGGGATAGAAGGCGACGGTCTTGGCCAGCAAGGAGTTCCGGAACACGAAGGCGAGCCCGACGGGGATCTCCAGTTCATCCCAGCGACCCGGTGCGAGTTCGAAGTCGGGGAACGACAGGTAGCGTTCCGGGACGGCCCGGAAGCGCAGTTCGGCGCTCTCGTCGGTGAACAGCAGGTAGCACCCACGGCACACGCACATCAGTTGCCGGTCCTGAACGTTCACGACGTGCTGATGCGCGTCGGCGATCGGCACGGCGCACATGTCGCACCGTTCCCCGACCACCGGTGCGGGCCGCTCGGACGCGATGCGCTGCAGGATGCGCAGCCCGTTCCCTGACGGGCTCATCACGCCACCTCCGCGGCGGGCACCGCGACGGACACGACCCCGTCACGCACGAGGACCGGCAGCGGCGAAAGCGGTTCGGCATCGGCGTCGCCGTCCAGGCGGAGGCCCGCCCGGCGCGGGTCGAAGTGTGCCCGGCACGACGGACAGCGCAGCACCGCGTCCCCCACCTGCCCGCCCGCCTTCCGTTGCAGCGTGGCCCCGGCCAGCGAGTTGGTGCAGGCGGCGCAGCGGTCGCGGTAGGCGAACAACTGCTCCCCGATCCGGCACACCATAATCGGGAGCCCGGCCACGGAGAATCCGGCCACCTCACCGGGCGCGAGGTCCTCGAGTTCGGGCACCGACACCCATGTCCCGGTGCCACTCGATCCGTCGGACCCGTCCGGATGAACATGGGAGAACAGTGATTCCGCGGCAATCAGCCCGGACCCGGCCGCGGGGGTGGCACCCACCACCTCGATATCCACGGTCTCCGGTGCGGCGGCCAGCACGGCGTCCTTGACGGCGAGTTCCAACGTCACCGCCGAGGACGGACAGCTCTGACAACTGCCGGTCAGCCGAAGCCGCACCACACCCTCCACCACGCCGAGCAGTTCGACGTCGCCGCCGTGGGAGCCCAGATAGGGGCGCACACTGTCGAGTGCTGTCGCGACCCTCGTCTCGACGTCGTGCGGATGGAGTCCGTTCACCAGCAGCAGACTGGCCACGAGTTCGTCGGCGGCGAGTCGTTCGACGAGGTCGTCGTCGCGTTCACCGATGATCTCGAGGACACGCTGCAGCCCGGCGCCGTAGAGTTCGACCACTTCGCGGACCAGTTGCTCGGCGCGCTCACGTGCCACCGAGCCGCCTGTCGAACTCGCGTCCAACAGGCTGTCGATCCTCTCGCCGGCTGTCCGCCACCGATCGGGGTCGTCTCCTACTTCGTCACTCCCCCACGTCTCCGATCCGCCACTCTCCATGCGTACCTCGTCACTCGCCGGTCACGGACTGGGTGGGCGAATGCAGCTTCTCCAGCGTCTTTCCCTCGCCGAGATACATGTGCACGCCACAGGGCAGGCAGGGATCGAAACTGCGGACGGTCCGCATGATGTCGATGCCCTTGAAGTGCTCCCGATCGTTCTCCTCGAAGATCGGCTGACCCTGCACCGCGTCCTCGTACGGCCCCGGCGTACCGAAGCTGTCGCGGGGATTGGCGTTCCATGGGGTCGGCGGATACGGGTGGTAGTTCGCGATCTTGCCATCGCGAATGACCATGTGGTGCGACAGGACTCCGCGCACCGCCTCCGTGAAGCCGCAGCCGATGCCCTCGTCGGGGACCTCGAACTTCTCCCACGTCTTCGTGTGCCCGGCCCGGATCTCGGCGAGCGCCTTCTCCGCGAAGTGCAGCGCACACGCCGCCGCGTACGCCTGGAAGTAGGTCCGCGCCCGGTCACGCTCGATCGTGTTGCTGCCGTACTGCGGGATCTTCCATTCGAACTCGACCGGGCCCTTCAGCGCGGTCTTCGGCAGGTTGATCTTCACGCTGTGACCGGTCGACTGCACGTACCCGATGTCGACGAGGCCCGCGAGGGCGGTACTCCAGAGTCGGGCCAGCGGCCCGCCGCCGGTGTCCAGCGCGAGATGGTCGGTGCCGTCGAACCACCGCGGCGACATCACCCAGCTGTACTTGTCTTCCATGTCGCGTTTCTGCGGGTGCGGGTTGGTGTGCTGGTTCCACGGATGCCTGCGGTCGACCGGGTTCCCGAGCGGATCGTTCTTCACGAACATCTCCTGGTCGGTCCAGTCGTCGTAATACGAACTGCCCAGCAGGATTCGGATACCCAGATTGATGTCGACGAGGGACGTCGTGATCAGTTTGCCGTCCACCACGATGCCGGGCGTGACGAACATGGCCCGTCCCCACTTCTCCATGTCCTTGTAGGAGAAGTTGCACACCGCGGGATCCTGGAACGACCCCCAGCAGCCGAGGAGCGTCCGGCGCAGGCCGACCTTCTCGTAGCCGGGCATCGCCTCGTAGAAGAAGTCGAACAGGTCGTCGTGCATGGGGACGACCTTCTTCATGAACTCCACGTAGCGCATCAGACGCGTCGTGTAATCGGTCATCAACTGGATCGTCGCGACCGTGCCCACGCCACCCGGATACAGGGTGGACGGATGGACGTGCCGACCTTCCATGAGGCAGAACATCTCTCGCGTCCACCGGCTGACCTGCAACGCCTCCCGATAGAACTCGCCGGTGAACGGGTTGAGCGAACGCATGATGTCGGCGATGGTCTTGTAGCCGTGCTCGCCGGCGTGCGGCGCCTCCGTCTTCTCGGCCTGCGCGAGCACCCCCGGATTGGTCTCGGAGACCATCTTCTCGCAGAAGTCCACACCGACGAGGTTCTCCTGGAAGATGTTGTGGTCGAACATGTATTCCGCGGCCTCGCCGAGGTTGACGATCCACTCGCCGATGTGCGGGGGCTGCACGCCGTAGGCCATGTTCTGGGTGTAACACGAACACGTCGCATGGTTGTCACCACAGATGCCGCAGATGCGGCTCGTGATGAAGTGGGCGTCGCGCGGGTCCTTACCCTTCATGAAGATCGAATAGCCGCGGAAGATCGACGAGGTGCTATGACACTCCACGACTTCCTTCTGCTTGAAATCGATCTTCGTGTAGATGCCCAGGCTGCCCACGATGCGCGTGATCGGATCCCACGCCATCTCGACCAGGCCGTCGGATTCCGACTTGTGCGAAGGTTCCGGAATGATCGTTGTCATCGACGTACCTCTCAGTGTTCGAGGCCGTCGGACTACCGCCCGAGACCCCGAGCGGGACTACCAGGTGCGTGTGGCGCCCGTGGTCAGTTTCGTACCGCGACTGCGCCAGTGCGGCTCTTTGTCCAAGGTGGTCTTGGTGATCTTGCGGAGACTCCGAATGGCGGATCCGTACAGTCCGGACGCCGCAGTGGAGATCTTGCCGCCCGGCGGTTCGTCCATGAACGGCATGAACTTGTCCGGGAATCCCGGCATCGTGCACCCGATGCAGATACCGCCCACATTCGGGCACCCACCGACACCGTTGATCCAGCCCCGCTTCGGGACGTTGCACTTGACGACCGGACCCCAGCACCCCAGCTTCACGATGCACTTGGGCGAGCCGTACTCGGTGGCGAAATCACCCTGCTCGTAGTAGCCGGCGCGGTCGCAGCCCTCGTGCACCGTGGCCCCGAACAGCCACTGCGGACGCAGAGCGTCGTCGAGCGGAATCATGGGCGCCTGCTCGGTGGCCATGTAGAGGAGATACGTCAGCGTCTCCGACAGATTGTCCGGTTGGATCGGGCAGCCGGGTACACAGACGATCGGGATGCCCGCCTTCGACTTCCAATCCCAGCCGAGATAGTCGGGAACGCCCATCGCACCGGTCGGATTCCCCGCCATCGCGTGGATACCGCCGTATGTGGCGCACGTCCCGGCCGCGACGATCGCCGTCGCCTTCGGAGCGAGACGATCGAGCCATTCACTCGTCGTCACCGGCTGACCGGTCTCGGGATTGTTGCCGAAACCGCACCAGTAGCCCTCGTCGTGAAGCTGCTCGTTCGGGATGGAACCCTCCACCACCAGGACGAACGGTTCGAGTTCGCCGCGATCCGCCTTCCAGAACCACTCCAGGAAGTCGTCGGCGCCGCCCTCGGGGCCGTTCTCGAAGTCGATCAGCGGCCAGTGAACGGCCACTTTGGGCAGGCCCGGCAGGGCTCCCAGAGCAATCTCCTCGACACTGGGCTGCGTCGCAGCCGTCAAGGCCACCGAATCGCCGTCGCAACTGAGTCCCGCATTGATCCACAGCACGTGAATCAGGGTGTCCTCGGCGTTGATTGCTTCCTGTGTCGGCATATCAGGTCGCTTTCCGGAGTGAACACAACTCCTGTCGCCACCGGAGTCGACCGTCGGCCCACCTGTGTGGCGCTGATATTTATTTAGCTCCGCCGTCGAGCGGATGTCAACGGTCCTCGGCGCGTCGCACCGGGCAGTTCGACCCCGTCGTGTAGGGGCGTCATTGCTTCGCAATCCAGTCGTACCACTGCGCAATGCCCTGACCCGTCGTCGCCGACAACGTGATCACCTGCAGATCCGGGTTCACCGACCGCGCATACTTCGTGCAGAGATCGACGTCGAAGTCCACGTACGGCAACAGGTCCGCCTTGTTCACGATCACCAGGTTCGCCGCCGCGAACATGTGCGGATACTTCAGCGGCTTGTCCGTCCCCTCGGTCACCGAGATCACCACCACCCGGCTCTTCTCACCGAGATCGAACAGTGCCGGACAGACCAGGTTCCCCACGTTCTCGATGAACAGCAGCGAGTTCGGCTCGGGGTCGAGGGCGGTCAGAGCGTCCCGCATCATCTCCGCGTCAAGGTGACATCCCGCGCCCGTGTTCACCTGCACCACAGCACATCCCGTCGCCTTGATGCGGTTGGCGTCGAGCATCGTCTCCTGGTCGCCCTCCACCACCGAGACGCGTCGCTGCCCACCGATGTCGGCGATGGTGCGTTCGAGCAGCGTCGTCTTCCCCGATCCCGGCGAGCTCATCACGTTCAGCGCGAGCACCCCACGTCCGGCCAGCCAGCCCCGGTTGCGCTCCGCAGTGAGGTCGTTCTTCGCCAGCACCTTCTGCTCGAGGGTCACCGTCTCGGTCGCCTGCTCGTGGGGGTGTTCGTGAGTATGCGGGTGCTCGTGGTCATGCGGGTGGTCGTGCGGGTGGTCGTGGTCGTGCGGGTGGTCGTGGTCGTGCGGGTGCTCGTGGTCGTGCGGGTGCTCGTGGGGCACCGTGATCCTGGTTCCGGTCTCGTCTCCGCATCCACAGGTGGCACACATTTGCGTCAGCTCACTTCCATAGAGAGGATTCGTAGTTCCCGACCCGACGTGACCTCCACGTCCGCACTTCCGCACGGGCACAGCAACACCAGGTCCGTGAGCGCGAAATCCTCGCCGCACTCACGGCAGTGCGCACCGCCCGGGGTGTGGTCGATGTCGAGACGGGCACCGTGCGCGACGGTCCCTTCGGTGACCAGTTCGAAACAGAACTGCATCGAATCGGCGACCACGGCCGTCAACGCCCCCACCTGTACGCGCACACTGTGGACCGTCCGTCCCGCGGCGGTCTCGCAGACGGCGTCGACGACGCTCTGGGTGATTGCCAACTCGTGCATCACGGCCCCGTTCAGGACTCGTCACCTGTGGATTCGAGCGTAGCGCTTCGCGCCCGTGAGTACTTATTAACCGCCCGCGGTTAATAAGTACTCACAGCAGACGTAGTCTGAGGATCCGCCATCCACTTCAGGGAGGGCGCATGGACGCCTGGACCATCCGAGACTTCGAACCGGAGGATCTCGAGGCTGTCGTGCGCATGGACAGCAGTTCCACCACCACGGACCAACTGCCCCTGTTCGCACTCTCGGACGTGGTGGGGAGTCTGTTGAACCGTCACCCCGCGGTCGTCGCGACGAGGGACGGGCACATCATCGGGACGGCGGTCGCTCGCGTCGATGAGGACCGCGCCTGGGTCATGCGGATCTCCCTCGATCCCGAATGGCGTGGGCAAGGGCTCGGCAGCGCCCTGTTGTCGCAGCTCGAGCACCGGCTCCTCGCCAGAGGAGTGCGACGGGTGGCCGCCCTCCTCCCCGAAGGGGAGACCGGTGCCACCGCGCTGAGCAATTCCGGATTCACCGCCCGCAGCGGAGTCACGTACTACGAGAAACTCGGGACGGTGTCGCCCCGCACGGCCGGGGTCCTGGCGACGCTCGGCGGCGCGGTACCGCCCGCCGGACTGTGGAAACAGGTCGCCGGCATGACGCGGGAGAAATCGCTGATCGAACGCAAGATCGTGCTCCCGCTGTCGCGGCCCGCGCTGGCCGCCGACCACGGCGTGGCACCGCCGCGCGCCGTGGTCCTGTTCGGACCACCGGGAACCGGGAAGACGACGTTCGCGCGTGCCATCGCCAGCCGACTCGGCTGGCCGTTCGTCGAACTGTTCCCCTCGCGGCTCGCGGCCGGCGAGAACGGTCTCGCCGCCGGTCTCGGGGAGGCGTTCACATCGATGGGCGAACTCGAGCACGTCGTCGTCTTCATCGACGAGGTGGAGGAGGTGGCGGCGCGGCGCCGGCCCGGATCGCAGTCCGTCGGGGTGGTGAACGAACTGCTGAAATCGATCGTCCACTTCCGTGAACGCGGCGGACGGTTACTGGTGTGTGCCACCAATTCCGTTCGCGCACTGGATGATGCGTTCCTACGTCACGGACGTTTCGACTACGTGCTGCCGATCGGCGCGCCCGACGCGGAGGCCCGGCACGCCCTGTGGGAGCGCTACCTCGGCAACGAGCAGGTCGACGTGTCCGCCCTCGTCGCCGCGACCGAGGGCTACACGCCCGCCGACGTCGCGCACGCGGCACGGACCGTTGCGCAGGCGACGTTCGAGTGCAGCGTCGACTCGGGTGGACGCTGCCATGCCGGCACCCAGGACTACCTGGACGTGATCGGCACGGTGCGTCCCACCCTCACCGCCGAGATGATGCAGGCGTTCACGGAGGACATCGCCGGTCACGCCCGCACCTGACCTGTGAGTACTTGTTAACCGCCCGCGGTTAACAAGTACTCACAGGCGTTCGATGATGGTGGCGTTGGCAGTGCCGCCGCCTTCGCAGATGGTCTGCAGACCGTAGCGGCCTCCGGTGCGCTCGAGTTCGTTGAGGAGGGTGGCCATCAGCTTCGTGCCGGTCGCGCCGAGTGGGTGGCCGAGGGCGATCGCGCCGCCGTTGACGTTGACCTTCGCCGGGTCGGCACCGATCTCCTTGATCCATGCGAGGACGACCGGCGCGAAGGCCTCGTTGATCTCGATCAGGTCGATGTCGTCGATGCTCAGGCCCGTCTTCTCCAGCGCGTAACGCGTGGCGGGGATCGGGGCGCTGAGCATGAAGATCGGGTCGGCGCCCCGGGCGCTGAGGTGGTGGATGCGGGCACGGGGAGTCAGGCCGTACCTCTCGACCGCTTCCGGTGAGGCCAGCAGCACCGCACTCGCACCGTCGGAGATCTGGCTCGCGACTGCGGCCGTGAGACGTCCCCCGTCGGTGAGGGTCTTCAGCGCCGCCATCTTCTCGAGGCTGGTCTCGCGGGGACCCTCGTCCGTCGTCACGTCACCGAACGGGACGATCTCGCGGTCGAAGCGACCTTCGGCGATGGCCGTCCGCGCCCGCTCGTGGCTCTGCAACGCCCAGCGCTCGAGTTCCTCGCGGCTGATGTCCCACTTGTCCGCGATCAGTTCGGCGCCGTTGAACTGCGACACCTCCTGGTCGCCGTAGCGTTCCGTCCAGCCCGTAGATCCGCCGAACGGGGTGTCGAATCCGTACTGCTGACCGACCATCATCGCCGAGGCGATCGGGATCTGGCTCATGTTCTGCACACCGCCTGCGACGATCAGGTCGGCGGTGCCGCTCAGGATCGCCTGCGCACCGAAGTGCACGGCCTGCTGACTCGACCCGCACTGCCGGTCCACCGTGACGCCCGGGACCTCTTCCGGGTAGCCGGCGGCCAGCCACGCGGTGCGGGCGATGTTGCCCGCCTGCCCGCCGATCGCGTCGACGCAACCGAAGACGACGTCGTCGACACCGGCCGGGTCGATGCCCGTGCGCTCGACGAGGGCCTTGATGACGTGCGCACCCAGGTCGGCGGGATGCACGCCGGACAGGCCGCCGTTCTTCTTGCCGATCGGTGTGCGGACGGCGTCGACGATGTAGGCCTCGGTCATGTGAAACTCCTAGTCAGTGGTGGGGACTCGCAAGTCCGTCGAGGACGATCGAAAGGTATTGCTTGGCCACGGTGTCGACCGTGACGGAGCCACCGGGCCGGTACCAGCGGACGGCGACCCAGGCGGTGTCGCGGAGGAATCGGAAGGCGAGCTCGACGTCGATGTCGGACCGGAAGCTGCCGTCCTTCACACCCGCCTCGAGCACACCCATCCACAGCTCGCGGAATTCGGTGTTCAGTTCGGACAGGTACCCGAAACGCTCGTTGGCGACGAGGTGCTTCACCTCGTCCTGGTAGATCGCGACCGCGGAATGCGACGCGTCGATCGCCTCGTACGACGTGGTGACCAGTGCTTCGAGGGTCGCGCGACTGTCGAGTCCGGACGCGACGATCTCGCGGTACTTGCCGAACAGGTCGTCGAGGAAGCCCCGTAGAATCTCGTCGACCATCGACTCCTTCGAGTCGAAGTGGTGGTACAGGCTGCCCGACAGGATGCCCGCGGCGTCGGCGATGTCGCGCACGGTGGTGGCCCGCAGGCCGCGTTCGGCGAACAGGGTGGCCGCGATGTCGAGGAGTTCGGTCCGGCGTCCGGACTTGCCGGACGTGTCGTCGGCGGGGGGTGGCGTCATCGTCACATCCTATCAACCAAGCGCTTGTTAGGGCCTTCGGCCCCGTGCGCCTTTCTGGTTGCTGGAGCTACCAAAAAGGCGCACAGGGCGGCTACGCCCTCTGCGACGAGATCGACACGACCTCGCCGGTGAGGTAGGTGGTGTAGTCGCTGGCGAGCATGGCGATGGTGGCGGCGATTTCCCACACCTCGGCGGCGCGGCCGAACGCCTCGTCGGACGCCAGCTTGTCGAGGAGTTCCTCGCTGGTCACCTTCGCGAGGAAGGCGTGCCTCGCGATGGACGGCGCGACGGCGTTGATCCGGACGCCGTACTCGGCGGCCTCGATCGCGCTGCACCGGGTCAGCGCCATGACGCCGGCCTTCGCGGCCGCGTAGTGCGCCTGCGAGTGCTGCGCCCGCCACCCGAGGACGGACGCGTTGTTGACCAGTACGCCGTTGTGCGGGGCCTCCTTGAAGTAGCGCAGTGCGGCGCGGGTGGCCCGGAACGTTCCGTTCAGCGTGATGTCGAGGACGCGGTCCCACTCCTCGTCCGTCATGTCGACGAGCGGGGTCTCGCCGCCGAGCCCGGCGTTGTTGACGAGCACGTCGATCCTGCCCAGCGCGTCGGCGGCCCCGGAGATCAACGCGTCCACCTGTTCCGTACTGGACACGTCACACGTCAGCGCCTCGACCGCCTGCCCAGGGAACTCGGCGGCGAGTTTCTCCTTGGTCTCGAGGAGGCGACGCTCGTGCCAGTCGGACACCAGCACGTCGGCGCCCTCGAGCAGGGCGCGTCGCGCGGACGCGAATCCGATGCCGGTGCCCGCCGCGGCGGTGACGACGACCTTCTTGCCTTTCAGCAGGTCGTGGCCCGGAGTCTCGACGGGCGCGGTGGCGAGCGGAGTAGTAGTCATGAACGGGCCTCTCGGGGAAGTCCGAGCACGCGCTCGGAGATGATGTTGCGCTGGATCTCGTTGGATCCGCCGTAGATCGTGTCGGCGCGGGTGAAGAGGAAGAGCCTCTGCCAGTCGCCCAGTTCCAGATGTTCGGGGTCCGTGACGTCGGACGACGGATCGGCCGGGGCGAGCAGCGACGCCGCGCCCTGCACTTCCATGGCCAGCTGTCCGAGGTCGCGGTGCCAGTTGGCCCAGAGCAGCTTCGCGACGGACGCCTCCGCGCCGGAGGTCCCGGCGTCGACCGCTTCCAGGGTGCGCAGGGCGTGTGCCCGCATCACCCGCAGCCCGACCCACGCGCGGGCGATCTTCTCGCGGATGCTGGGGTCGGTCGCCGCACCGTTGGCCTTCGCGAGGTCGACGACGCCCTGCAGTTCGCGGGCGAAACCGATCTGCTGCCCGAGCGTGGACACGCCGCGCTCGAAGGTGAGCAGACCCATCGCGACCCGCCAGCCGTCGCCGGGCTCCCCGACCACCAGATCCGCGTCGGTGACGGCGTCGTCGAAGAACACCTCGTTGAACTCGGACGTGCCGGTCAACTGCTGGATGGGCCGGACCGTGACGCCGGGCTGGTCGAGCGGGACGAGCAGGAAGCTCAGGCCCTGGTGCCGCTTGGATCCCGGTTCGGTGCGGCAGAGGACGAACGCCCACTGGGCGACGTGCGCGAGGGACGTCCAGACCTTCTGCCCGTTGATCACCCACTTGTCGCCGTCGCGGCGCGCGGTGGTGGCGACGTTGGCGAGGTCGGAACCGGCGCCCGGTTCGGAGTAGCCCTGCGCCCACAGTTCGGTCACGGTGTTGATGCCGGGAAGGAAGCGACGCTTCTGTTCCTCGGTGCCGAACGCGATGAGCGTCGGGCCGAGCAGTTCCTCGCCGACGTGGCTGACCCGCGCCGGCGCCCCCGACTTCGCGTACTCCTGATGGAACACCACCTGCTGCGCCAGGGTGGCTCCGCGCCCGCCGTGCTCCTTCGGCCAGCCGAGGCAGGTCCATCCCGCCGCGGCGAGATGACGGTCCCACGCGAGCCGTTCCTCGAAGAACTCGTGCTCGCTGCCGGGGCCGCCCTTGCCTTTCAGCCGGGCGAACTCGCCGGTGAGGTTGTCGTTCAGCCACGTCCTGACGGTCTGCGCAAAGTCGTCGTCGGTGATCAGCCCGTCCGGGCTCTCGCTCTGGTCCACGTCTGTAAGATAACCTACCAAGCACTTGCTAGGTAGGTAGGGAGCCCAGTGACCGAACAACCGACAACCACCCCGTCCGCCCTGAATCGGGCCGCACGCGAATTCGGCGAGCTCACAGCCGTGGCGGACGGCGACGTCCGTCTGACCTTCACACAACTGCACGACCGTGTCCGCGATTTCGCCGCCGCACTCAGCTCACAGGACGTGCGGCCCGGCGATCACGTCGCGGTGTGGTCGCCCAACACGTATCACTGGGTGGTCGCGGCGCTCGGCATCCACTACGCCGGCGCGACTCTCGTCCCGATCAACACCCGGTACACGGCCACCGAGGCCCTCGACATTCTCGAGCGCACCAAGACCACCGCACTGGTGGTCGCGGGCAAATTCCTCGGCACCGACCGGTACGCGGCGCTGCGCGACGAGTCGAGCACCCTCGACCTGCCGACCGTCGTCCGGGTTCCGGTCGACGGCGGCGACGCCGAGGTTCCCGGAGTCTTCGACTTCGACGACTTCCTCGCCCTCGCCGACGAGGACACGCGCGCCGAGGCCGACGCCCGCGCGGCCGCCGTCTCCCCCGACGACGTCTCCGACGTCATGTTCACGTCGGGCACGACGGGCCGCAGCAAGGGCGTGATGAGTGCGCACCGGCAGTCGGTGGGCATCGCGCAGGCGTGGGGCGAGTGCGCCGAGGTGACCTCCGACGACAACTACCTGATCATCAATCCGTTCTTCCACACCTTCGGGTACAAGGCGGGGTTCCTGGTGTGCCTGCTGAACGGGGCGACGGTAGTGCCGATGGCGGTGTTCGACGTTCCGAAGGTGATGGCGACCGTGCACGACGAGCAGATCACCGTGCTCCCCGGCGCCCCCACGATCTTCCAGTCGATCCTCGACCACCCCGACCGCCCGAAGTACGACCTGTCCAGCCTGCGGGTCGCGATCACGGGCGCGGCCGCGGTTCCGGTCGCACTGGTCGAACGGATGCAGTCGGAGCTGAGCTTCGACGCCGTCCTCACCGCCTACGGCCAGACGGAGGCGGTGGTGGTCACGATGTGCCGGACCGACGACGACCCGGTGACCGTGTCGACGACGTCGGGTCGCGCCATCCCCGGGATGGAGGTCCGGATCGGCGACCAGGGCGAGATCCTGGTGCGCGGCGAGAACGTGATGCTCGGCTACCTCGACGACCCCGAATCGACCGCCAAGACCATCGATGCGGACGGCTGGCTGCACACCGGCGACGTCGGCACCCTGGACGACCGCGGTTACGTCGACATCACCGACCGCCTCAAGGACATGTACATTTCCGGCGGTTTCAACGTGTATCCCGCTGAGGTGGAGAACGCTCTTGCCCGACTCGACGCCGTCGCGGAGTCTGCCGTCATCGGTGTTCCCGACCAGCGGATGGGCGAGGTCGGGCGGGCCTACGTGGTCGCCAAGCCGGGCTCGACGCTCGCCGAGGACGACGTGGTCGCGTTCTGCAAGGAGCGACTCGCCAACTTCAAGGTGCCCCGGTCGGTGCGCTTCGTCGACTCCCTCCCCCGGAATCCCTCCGGGAAGGTCATGAAAAACGTTCTGCGTGAGGAGAAGAAATGACGGTTCCGGACGAGGGTGACGTCGTCACCTACGAGGTGCGTGACGGTGTCGCAGTCGTGACGCTCAACCGCCCCGACTACCGCAACGCCCAGAACTCGGTGATGACGTACGCCCTCGACGCCGCGTTCGAGCGCGCGGTCGAGGACGACGACGTGAAGGTAATCGTCCTCGCAGGCAACGGGAAGCACTTCAGCGCCGGGCACGACATCGGGACCCCGGGCCGGGACCATCACGTGCACTACGACAACAAGGCCGTCATGTGGTGGGACCACGTCGACAAACCGGGTGGGGACCAGCGGTTCGCCCGCGAGATGGAGGTCTACCTCGGGATGTGCCGTCGCTGGCGCGAGATCCCGAAGCCGACCATCGCGATGATCCAGGGCGCGTGCATCGCCGGCGGCCTGATGCTGGCGTGGGTGTGCGACCTCATCGTGGCGTCGGACGACGCGTTCTTCTCCGATCCGGTCGTACGTATGGGCATTCCGGGGGTCGAGTACTTCGCGCACCCGTGGATGCTCGGACCGCGGTTCGCGAAGGAAATCCTCTTCACCGGCGACCGGTTCACCGCGCAGCGCGCGTACGAGGTGGGCATGGTCAACCGCGTCGTGCCCCGCGAGGACCTGGAGCAGGAGACCCTCGCCATCGCCGGACGCATCGCCGCCATGCCCCGGTTCGGGCTCGCGCTCACCAAGAAGGCCGTCAACCAGTGCGAGGACCAGATGGGCATGCGGAACGGCATGGACTCCGTCTTCGGCCTCCACCACTTCGCGCACGCGCACAACGCCGAGATCGACACCGATCCGCTCGGCGGCATGGATGCCAAGTCGATGGCGGCCAGTGCGCGCAACTCGAACGAAGGGGCGAAGTAAGTGGATCTCGAGTTCGACGACGCCACCGTCGCCTTCCGCGAGGAGGTGCGAACCTTCCTGCGCGACAACGTTCCCGCCGAACCGCTGCCGTCGATGGACACCGCCGAGGGTTTCGAGGCGCACCGCGAGTGGGAACGGACTCTCGCCGACGCCCGGCTGTCAGTGGTGTCGTGGCCGGAGGAACTGGGCGGACGGGACGCGTCGCTGCTGGAATGGGTGGTGTTCGAGGAGGAGTACTACCGCTCGGGTGCGCCCGGACGCGTCAGCCAGAACGGCATCTTCCTGCTCGCCCCGACACTGTTCGAGCACGCGAACGCCGAGCAGTTGGCCCGCATCATGCCGCGGATGGCCCGCGCCGACGACATCTGGGCGCAGGCCTGGTCGGAGCCGGAGTCGGGTAGCGACCTCGCGTCGCTCCGTTCCACCGCGCGGCGCGTCGACGGCGGCTGGGTGCTGAACGGGCAGAAGACGTGGAGTTCGCGGGCGAGCTTCGCGGACTGGGGTTTCGGGCTGTTCCGGTCCGACCCGGACGCCCAGCGACACAAGGGCATCACCTACTTCATGTTCGACCTGCGCTCGAAGGGTGTCACCGTGCGCCCGATCGATCAGCTGGACGGTGAACCCGGTTTCGCGGAAATCTTCCTCGAGGACGTCTTCGTCCCGGACGACCCCGCGAACCCCGGCGAGTCCGGAGTGATCGGCGGCGTGAACGAGGGCTGGCGCGTGGCGATGAGCACCGCGTCCAACGAACGCGGACTGTCGCTGCGCAGCCCGGGCCGTTTCCTCGCGACGGTCGACCGGCTGGTCGAACTGTTCCGGGACAGCGGCCACACCGACGACACGGCCCTGCGGAACAAGGTCGCCGACGCCTGGATCGGTGCCCGCGCCTACCAGCTGAACACGTTCGGCACCGTCACCCGGCTCGCCGATGGCGGGCAGCTGGGCGCCGAATCGTCGATCAACAAGGTGTTCTGGTCGGAATGGGACATCGCCACCCACGAGACCGCACTCGAACTGCAGGGCACCTCGGCGGAGCTCGCGGACAACTGGATGGACGGTTACCTGTTCTCCCTGTCCGGCCCGATCTATGCCGGCACCAACGAGATTCAGAAGAACGTGATCGCCGAGCGGCTGCTCGGCCTACCGAAGGCGGATCGATGAGATTCACACTCGACTCCTCCCATCAGGACTTCGCGTCCAGCATCGACGCCCTGCTGTCGAAGGCGGAC
The DNA here is from genome assembly GCF_030058635.1 of Rhodococcus sp. IEGM 1305. Lineage (NCBI taxonomy): Bacteria > Bacillati > Actinomycetota > Actinomycetes > Mycobacteriales > Nocardiaceae > Rhodococcus > Rhodococcus sp. IEGM 1305. The sequence goes on along the minus strand of NZ_JASHKX010000010.1, from coordinate 68,470 downwards.
ATGCCGGCGGTGATCCGGTCGTGGAACACCGGCGACACGGGTCCGGGCCTGAAGGTGTGGCAGCGCCTCGCCGAGACCGGCGTCAACGGACTGCTCATCGCGGATGAGCACGACGGCCTGGGCGCCGACGCCGTCGACCTCGTCGTGGCCGTCGAACAACTCGGACGTCATGCCGTTCCCGGTCCGGTGGCCGAAACCGTCGCGGTCGCGCCCGCCCTGCTCGCGCAGGTGACCCCGGACCGGTTGGCGGCGTTGGCTTCCGGTTCGCTCGCCACGGTCGCGGCCGCGCCGCACGTCCCGTTCGCCGTCGATGCCGACTCGGCCGACCTCGTCCTGCTCGTCGACGGTGCCACGGTGCGCCTCGGAAAGGCCGGGGCGGTGCAGACCTCGGTGGATCAGTCGCGACGGCTGTTCCCACTGACCGCCGGCGACGCCCTCGGCGACGCCGACTTCGCGCCCGCGTTCGATCTCGGCGCCCTGGCCACCGCCGCCCAACTGCAGGGACTCGGACAGACCCTGCTGGACGTGACCACCGACTACGCCAAGCAGCGCAAGCAGTTCGGCAAGGTGATCGGACAGTTCCAGGCCATCAAACATCACCTGGCCGAGGTCGCGGTCGGGCTGGAGATGTCGCGGCCGCTGCTGCACGGTGCGGCCATGTCGGTGCGGGACGGGTCCGTCGACAGTTCCCGGGACGTCTCGGCGGCGAAGGTCGCGTGCGGGGATGCCGCGTACCGGGCGGCGCGGGTGGCGCTGCAGGTGCACGGCGCCATCGGCTACACCCAGGAACACGACCTGTCGCTGTGGCTCACCAAGGTCCGGGCACTGGTCACCGCCTGGGGCACGCCGGCGTTCCACCGCGGCCGCGTCGTCGACTCGCTCGTGGAGGCGTCATGAGTTTCGACAACGAGGAGCGGGCGGCGCTCCGGTCGTCGGTCCGGGATCTGCTGGGTAAGCATTCCAACTCGGCCGCCGTCCGCCGGGCGATCACCACCGACCACGGTTTCGACGACGCCCTGTGGTCGAAGCTGTGCGAGCAGATCGGCGTTGCCGCGTTGGCCGTTCCGGAGAAATACGACGGAGTGGGGGCCTCGCTGCTGGAAGTGCATGTGGTGCAAGAAGAACTGGGCCGCACGCTGACGCCGTCGCCGATGCTGGGCAGCGCCGTGCTGGCCGCGCAGGCGCTGGTGCTGTCGGGGGACGACGACGCGTGCGCCCGACTGCTGCCCGGCATCGCGGCGGGTTCGGTGGCCGCGCTGTGCTGGGCAGGTGCGGGCGGCTGGTCCGGATTCGGGGTCACCGCGTCGGGCGAGACGCTGTCGGGGACGGCGTCGTACGTGCTCGGCGGTGACGTCGCGGACGTGCTGCTGGTTCTCACGTCCGAAGGCCTGTTCGAGGTGGACCCGTCGGCGGACGGCGTGACGCGTCGTCGCGTCCCGGCGATGGACCCGACGCGTCCGCTGTCGGAGGTCGTGTTCGACGGGGTCGCGGCGCGGAGGCTCGTCTCCCCCACCGACCTCGTCGACCAGGTGCGCACGGTCGCACTGGTCGCGTTGTCGGCGGAACAGGTGGGTGCGGCGGCCGCGGCGCTGGAGCAGACGGTCGAGTACGCGAAGTCACGCAAGCAGTTCGGCCGGGCGATCGGATCGTTCCAGGCCCTCAAACACCGCATGGCCGACATGTACGCCCTCGTCGAGACGGCCCGCTCCATGTCGTACGCCGCGGCGCTGTCGGGGACGCACGAGGACGCCGTCATCGCGAAGGTGTACTGCTCGGAGGCACTGCAGCACGTCGCGGCGGAGGCCATCCAGTTGCACGGCGGCATCGCGATCACGTGGGAACACGACGCGCAGCTGTACTTCAAACGTGCGCACGGGAGTGCACAGCTGTTCGGGCAGCCGCGGGAGTACCTGCCCGAGCTCGCCTCGGCGGCCGGACTGTAGGCGGCTTCGCCGCCCGTGCGCCTTTCTGGTAGCTGGAACAACCAAAAAGGCTCACGGGCGCAGCCCCTCCAGGTAGCTGGCGACCCCGTCTTCGTCGTTGCTGGGCAGGACGTGGTCGGCGAGGGCGAGGACTTCCGGCAGCGCGTTGGACGGGCAGAGAGCCGTGCCCGCCCACGTCAGCATCGGGACGTCGTTGATGGCGTCCCCGGCCACGGCGACCTCCTCCGTCGAGATCCCGTCGACCGCGCACAGCTCGGCGAGCGCGCTCGCCTTGGACACGCCGGACGCCGCCATCTCGACGTACGGCGCGCCGGAGTGCGTCAGTTCGACGCCGTCGACGCCGGCCGCCACCGCCGCCCGGTACAGCTCCGCGCTGGGAACCTCGGGGTGCCGGGCGACGATCTTCACCATCGGCTCGTCGATGTCGGGCAGCAGTTCCGACAGCATCATCTCGTGCGGGTGCCGGTGGTGGTCGGCGAACTCGCACAAGGCCGCGTACGCCGGTTCGGCGACGAAGCGCGTCGGGCCGATGTTCGCGAACACGACACCGGGCATCAACGTCCGCACTCGGTCCATCGCCGCCGCAGCCGACGCCATCGCGATGGTCGTCGTCGCCGTGATCACCGGGGTTCCGTCGGCCAGGTCGAGGACCACCGCCCCGTTCGCGCAGATCGCCTTGCCCCGGAATCCGCACGACTGCGCCAGCTCGTGCACCGAGTGCCGGGCGCGGGCCGTTGCCCACACCACCTCGACCCCCGACAGTCGCGCATCTTCCATGGCCTGCGCGGTGCGAGGGGAGATCGTGCGGTCCGACCGCAGCAGGGTGCCGTCGAGGTCCGTCGCCAACAGCCGAATTTGCGTCACCTCCGCATGATGCCAGGCAGCGCATGTACCCCTCACGACCCCACCACAGTCGATAGCCTGGACAGCATGAGTCCTCGAGTACCCAGCATCGTGCTGAATTCCGGAACCATCCTCCCGCAGCTCGGCCTGGGAGTCTGGCAGGCGGACAACGACGAGACCGAACACGCCGTCGGGTTCGCCCTGGACGAGGCGGGCTACCGGCACATCGACACCGCCGCCGCATACGGCAATGAGGAAGGGGTGGGCCGTGGCATCGCGAACTCGGGTGTCGCCCGCGAAGACATTTTTCTCACCACCAAGTTGTGGAACGCCGATCAGGGTTACGAGCCGGCGTTGAAGGCGTTCGACGCCAGCCTCGGACGTCTCGGCGTCGACTATGTCGACCTGTACCTGATCCATTGGCCGCTGCAGGACGACGACCGCATCCTCCGCACGTGGGATGCGCTGGAGAAGATCGCCGAGTCGGGTCGCGCGAAGGCGATCGGTGTGTGCAATTTCGAACCGCGTCACCTGCAGTTGCTGATCGACCGGGGCGGCGTCGTTCCGGCGGTCGATCAGGTGGAGTTGCATCCGCATCTGGCGCAGCAGGAGATCCGGACGTTCGCCGTCGACCACGGCATCGCCGTCGAATCGTGGAGCCCGCTCGGCGGCACCAGCAATTCGGGGTGGGGCGACAACTCGAAGCCGAACACGCTGCTCACCGACCCGATCATCACCCGCATCGGCGACCGGCACAGCAAGAGCCCGGCCCAGGTGCTGATCCGCTGGCATCTGCAGAGCGGGCTGATCGTCATCCCCAAGTCGGTCCACGAGTCGCGGATCCGCGAGAACATCGACGTGTTCGATTTCGAGCTCAGCGAGCAGGACCTCAGCGAGATCGAAACGATGGACGACGGCGTCCGCGTCGGAGCCCACCCGGACGAGTTGAACATCGGCGCACCGGAGTAGGCGGCTCCGCCACCCGTGCGCCTTTTTGGTTGCTGGAACAGCCAAAAAGGCGCACGGGCGCGGAGCGCCTAGAGCTTCACCGGCATCTCCTCGAGCCCGGACACGAAGTTGGCGGGACGACGCCGCAGGGGGCCGTCGTCGACGAGCACCATGTGCGGCAGCCGCGACAGCAGTTGCTCGAACATGATCTTCGCTTCGAGCCGGGCGAGTTGGTTACCGAGGCAGAAGTGGGTGCCGAAACCGAATGCGACGTGCGGGTTCGGCGACCGTTCGATGTCGAACACCTCGGGATGCTCGAACACCGCCTCGTCGAAGTTGGCGGATTCGAACAGCAGCATCATCTTCTCGCCCTCGCGCAGGTCGGTTCCGAAGAATTCGACGTCGCGGGTGACGGTGCGGCACATGTTCTTGATCGGCGACGACCAGCGCAGCATCTCCTCGACCGCCGCCGGGATGCCGTCCGGGTCGTTCACGAGCCGCTGTTGCTGGTCGGGGTGCCGCAGCAGTTGTTCCATGCCGCCGCTGAGAACGTGCCGGGTGGTCTCGTCGCCGCCGATCAGGATCAGCAGGGTTTCGCCGACGATGTCCGGGTCGCTGAGCCGGTGACCGTCGATCTCGCTGTGCACGAGGATGCTGGTGAGGTCGTCCGTCGGATTCTGCCGCCGCTCCGCGATGGTGCGGAGCGTGAATTCGTTGAATGCCAGGTACGCGTTGGCCTGGGCCTGGAGTTCCTCCGGGGTGGCGTTGCTGCCGAGTGCGTTCATCAGGTCGTCGGACCAGTGCAGGAACGTGTCGCGTTCCTCGGGCCGCACGCCGAGCATGTCGCCGACGACGGCCATGGGGAGCGGCGCGGCCAGGTCGCGCACGAAGTCCACGTCGTCCTTGTCGCACGCGGCGTCGATGAGGTGATCGCAGATCGCCCGGATCCGGTCGATCTTCGCTTCCACCTGCTTACGGGTGAAGCCGGCGTTGACGAGGCGACGGTGTTGCAGGTGCTGGGGGTCATCCATGTCGATCATCTGCGGCAGCGGGCCCACCCCGGGGCGGATTCCGCCCGCGTTCGAGAACAACTCGGGGTCGCGTTCGGCCGCCAGGACGGCCTCGTACGACGCGGCGCCGAGAATTCCGTCCGCGCGATACACCGGTTCGTGGGCGCGCATCCATGCGTAGGCCTCCCGCGGGTCGCCGAGTTCGCCCGAGTAGAACCGTCCGTCGATCAGATCGAAATCCGGCCTGTTCGTCATCGAGGTACTCCTCCACGTTGAATCCCGCCGATCGTGCCCCGATAATAGAACGTGTTCCTACTATGACGCAGTGGTATAGCGGCAAGTTTCACAGATCCTCGGCTCGATAATTGACACGAGTTCTATTACCTGGAGGTGTACGTGGTTACCAACGACGGCAGCAGCGGGCTCGCGAAGACGTCCGTACTCGTCACCGGCGGCGGCAGTGGCATCGGACTGGGCGTCGCCACCGCCCTCGCGGCCGACGGCGTCCACGTCACGATCTGCGGTCGCAACGAGGAGAAACTGGTACGCGCAGCGGAGCAGATCACCGCCGGTGATCCCGCGGGGACCGTCGACACGGTCACCGCCGACGTCACGAACGAGGACGACATCATCCGCGCGGTCGCCACAGCGGCCGGGCGCACCGGGCAGCTCGACGGCGTCGTCACGTGCGCAGGCGGGAACGAAACGGTGGGACCCGTGACCCAACTCGACGTGGACGCGTGGCGGCGGACCGTGGACCTGAACGTCACCGGCACCATGCTGACGATCAAGCATTCCGCGCGGGCGCTCGTCGCCGGGGGCGGCGGTTCCATCGTCACAATCTCCTCGATCGCGAGCAGCAACACGCACCGCTGGTTCGGCGCATACGGTCCGTCCAAGGCAGGTGTCGACAACCTGACGCAACTCGCCGCCGACGAACTCGGGGCGAGCAACGTCCGCGTCAACTGCATCCGCCCCGGACTGACCCGCACCGACCTCGTCGCGCTCATCACCGACGGCGGACCCGTCCTGGACGACTACCTGGCCAACACCCCGATCGCACGGGTCGGCGAGGTCACCGACATCGCCGCGCTCGCCAAGTTCCTCCTCGGCCCCGACTCCACCTGGATCACGGGGCAGATCATCAACGTCGACGGCGGCCAGATGTTGCGTCGCGGACCCGACTTCACGTCGATGTTCGAGCCCATGTTCGGCGCCGACGGTCTGCGCGGGGTGGTCGCGCCGTGACGTCGCATCAGATTCTCGGTAAGCAGGTCGACATGCCCGTGGAGATCCGGGCCGCGTCGGCGTTCATGGCGATGTATTCGGTGCCGACCGCCGCCGCCCAGTCGCTGATCGACTACACCGGCCTCGAGATCCTGCAGTTCCGGCCGGGACGTGGCATCTGCGTCCTCGTGTTCGTCGACTACGTGGACGGCGATCTCGGCCCGTACAACGAATTCGGGGTGGCGTTCCTCGTCCGCGACCACCGGGCCGACAGCACCTCGGTCCCCCAGGACCTGAAGGCGCTGGCCCGGGGCCGGGCGGGTGCGCTGATTCATCAGCTGCCCGTCGACGGCGACTTCACTCTGGCCGCCGGCCGCGGCATCTGGGGCTTCCCGAAGTTCCTGGCCGATTTCGATGTCGACCACACCGGTTCCGTCAGGCGCGGTTCGGTGAGCGAGGGCGGGCGGCTGATCGCCCAGTTGAGCGTCAAACCGGGTATTGCGGTGCCGGGTTCGGGCGCAGGCACGTCGCTCGCCGCCTATTCGCACCTCGACGGGCTCACCCGGTTCACCACTTGGGACATGAACCCGACCGGGATCCGCTCCCGGCCCGGAGGCGCGGAGCTGAAACTGGGCAGCCACCCGATCGCGGACGAACTGCGGTCGCTGGGACTTCCGAAACGGGCGCTCGTCACGTCCTCGATCCCCGAATTGAAGATGACGTTCGGGGACGCGCAGCCGATCTGACCGCACGTGAGTGGCGAAGTGTGCGCGGGCACACTTCGCCACTCACGTGGGGGTTGCGCCGATTACCGAACTGGGGTCCAATACCGGCGACGCTTCTGGACGCTTGACCAATTCGTGGCGCCCCAGAGGGACGACCGCCGAAAGGACGATCGATAGTGCAGATCAGACGACGCAGCGTGCTCGCGGGGGCGGCCCTGACTCCGGCGCTCGCCGCGCTCGGCTCCGGGACGGCGGCCGCTAATCCCGACCAGAACTCCGAATTCCTCGTCGGCGTCGGCATTTCCGACGCCACCGGGCCGGTCGCCGACGTCGGGATGATGGGGTACTCCAGCTTCGAGCAGCGCGCCGAGGGACTGCATCAGCGGACCCGTGCGCGGGCGTTCGTGTTCGCCGAGTCCGGCCGGCAGCGCGTGGTCTACGTGTGCGTCGACGTGTGCATGATCTTCCAGTCCGTGCACGACGCCGTGCTGGCCCGGCTCGCGGAACTCCACGGCGACCTGTACACGGAGCGGAACGTCATGCTCACGGCGGTGCACTCCCACGCGGCGTGCGGCGGCGCGTCCCACGACTACGCCTACAACCTCGCCGTGCTCGGCCACAACCGTCAGGTGTTCGACGCCGAGGTCGGTGGCATCGTCGAGGCGATCACCGCCGCGCACGATTCCCTCGCCCCCGGTTCGGTGTCGTACGGCCGCAGCGAACTCACTGATGCCAGCGTCAACCGTTCGCGGATCGCCTTCGACCGCAACCCCGCCGAGGACCGGGACTACTACCCCCTGGGCATCGACACCTCGATGCGGGTCCTGCGAATCACGCAGGGCGGCAGAGACGTCGGGGCGATCAACTGGTTCCCGACCCACGGTGCTTCGCTCACCAACACGAACCATCTGATCTCCGGTGACAACAAGGGCGCGGCCGCCTACTTCTGGGAACACGACCACGAGGGTGTCCGTTACCTCGACGACCAGAAGCCGAACTTCGTCGCCGCGTTCCCGCAGACGAACACCGGCGACATGTCCCCCAACCTCGACCTCCGGCCCGGCCACGGACCCACCGACGACGAGTTCGAGAACACCCGCATCATCGGGCAGCGGCAGGTCGCGGCCGCACGCACGGCGTGGGAGTCGGCGTCGGAGACCCTCACCGGCGGTGTGGACAGCCGAATCATGTACCTCGACATGGCGAATCAGGAGGTCGGCGGCGAATTCACCCCCGACGGCCGCACCTACCGGACGTCCCCCGCGTGTGTCGGGGCCGCCATGAGCGCGGGCAGCACCGAGGACGGTCCGGCCATCCCGATCTTCCCGGAAGGCACCACCAACCCGCTCGTCGACGCACTCGGCGGGATGGACGCGCCGATCCCGCAGTGGCTGCAGGACGCGCAAGCACCGAAACTCGTGCTCGTGGCCGTCGGTCTGCTCCCACCCGACGGGTGGGTTCCGCACGTGCTGAAGATTCAGATCATCCGCATCGGCGACGTGTATGTCGTGGGCGCCCCGGCGGAATTCACGATCGTGTCCGGGCTGCGGATCCGCCGCACCGTCGCCGACAGACTCGGTGTGCCGCTGGAGAACGTGATCTTCCAGGGTTACGCGAACTCGTACGCGAGTTACTGCACCACCCCGCAGGAGTACGACGCGCAGCAGTACGAGGGCGGCTCGACACTCTTCGGCCGCTACACGCTGCCCGCGTACCAGCAGGGATTCGCGGCGCTCGCCGACGCTGTGCGCACCGGCAGCGACATTCCCCGCGGCCCGGCGCCCCGTGACCTGTCGCAGTTCCAGCCGTACGTCGGTCCGGGCGTCGACCGCGACGAACCACCGGCAGGCCGCGTCTTCGGCGACGTACTGACCCAACCTGCCGCGAAAGTGTCTGCGGGCGAACAGATCGCGGTCGAGTTCGTCACCGGCCACCCCCGGAACGACCCGCGCCGGCGTGGCACGTTCCTCGAGATCCAGCGCCGCGGCGGCGGCGACTGGGTGCGTCACGCCGACGACGGCGACTGGTCCACCAAGTTCCGCTGGACGCGCACCAGGCCGAACCAGTCGGTCGCGCGCATCACGTGGGACGTCCCGGCCGGAACTCCCGCCGGGCGCTACCGTGTGCAGCACTTCGGCAACAGCCGCGACGCGGCAGGCACGATCACCGCGTTCACCGGGACGTCGAACGAATTCGAGGTCGGATAGCTCTCGACGTGCCCCCGATCACACGCGGCGACGCGGTGTCTCGCCCACCACATCGGCGTTGCACCCCAACGTATTTCACGACCATCCGTCACACCACCGACCGTGCGATGAAACTGCCCGGCAATACTTCGGGACGACAGTGGGTGCATGAACGATGCCGAGAGAGAACCCGGAGTTCATGTCAACGCGTGCGAGGCGTGCGGTCGGCTTCCGCACCCCCGCCGTCTCCGTCTGGCGCTTGCGAAACTGTGCGCCGTCTTTCCCGTCGAACTAGGGCTTCATGCCTTGGTCATTCATTTCCACGTCTCCTATCTGATGACCGTCACGGTCCTGACCGTCAGCACCACGGTGCTGGTGATCTGGGTGGTGGAGCCGTCGGCGATGAGACTGCTCGGCGGCTGGCTGCACGGTCCGCCCGACGGCAGGCACGGCCATCTCTCGACCGGACAGTCACTCTGGCGTATCCGTGTCCGGGTGAACGACCAACCGGGACAGCTCGAGTCGCTGGCCCGCAACCTCGCGAAGCTGGATGCCAACATCCTGACCGTGCACGTCCATCACCTGGACGGCGGTTCGCTCGACGAGTTGATCGTCGGGGCGGGCCGGGAGACGTCACCGGAGGCGCTGTCGCATGCCGTCCGGGCCGGAGGCGGCCGCAGTGTGGGCATCTGGCCGGCTTCGGCGCTCGCGCTCATCGACGGCCAGACGAAGGCGCTGACGTTGGCGTCGCGGGTGGCGGCCGATCCGTCCGAACTGCCCCTGTCGATCGCGGAGCTGCTCGGCGCCCAGTATGTCGATTCGCTCGTGAGCGACCATCCGACCACGGCGGCGTCGGTCGCGATCCCGTCGGGCGATGGTGAGCCGCTCGTCTTCGTGCGGCCGGTGGACGAGCCGTTCACGCCGGCCGAGATCGCCCGCGCTCGCCGCCTCAGCGAGCTGGCGCAGCGAACCCGCGAGACCGCGAACTCGGGGGGACTCGCCGACCCTGCCACGTGATCTTGCGGACATCCCCGACTACAGCCTGGGTGCGGGAGACACTACGACGGTGATGTTCGCCCGCACTTCGACTGTCCTGACGATCGGCGTCGCCACGCTCGGCCTCCTGGCCACCACCGCCGGTGCGGCGCCGACGTACGCCGTCATCGCCACCGTTCCCGTCGGGTTGACGCCGATGCAGGTGGCGGTCGCACCCAGCGGCGCCGTCACATACGCCACGAACTCCGGGGCCAACAGCGTGTCCGTCATCGACACCGCAACGAACGCCGTCACCGCCACCGTCCCGGTGGGCGGCGGACCCACCGGAATCGCCGTCACCCCGAACGGTGCGCGGGTGTTCGTCGTGAATACCGCTGACCGGAGCGTGTCCGTGATCGACACCGCCACCAATACGGTGGCGGCCACGATCCCGGTCGGCGAATTCGCCTTGGCGGTCGCGGTATCCGCCGACGGGGCCCACGCCTACGTCACCAACGGCGTCGAGAGCACCGTCTCCGTGATCGACACCGCCACGAACACGGTGACCGCCACGGTTCCGGTCGGCGCCTTCCCCATCCAGCTCGCGACCAACGGCACGCACGTGTACGTCACCAACTCCTCCGACAACACGGTGACGGTGATCGACACGGCCACGACGAGTGTCGTCGACACGATTCCCGTCGCCTCCCACCCCAGTGCCGTGACGGCCACGAACGACCGGGCCTACGTGCGGAGCGGCGCGGAAATGTCGGTGATCGACGCGACCACCAACACGGTGACCGCCACGTTCGGCGTCGACGGGACGATGGGCGGTGCCGCGGTGACCGCGGACGGACACACGCTGTACGTCGTCGACTCCGAGGGCGGCGCCGTCACGGTGTTCGATCCGGGCACCAACGCCGAGGTGACGTCGCTCGCCGTCGGCGACAGTGCCGGTGGCGTCGCGGTCTCCGCCGACGGCGCGAAGGCCTACGCCACCAGCCAGAACGACAACACGATCGCCACCCTCACGCGCGCACCGGGCGACGCGACGCCGCCGCGCTGACACTAGACCGACACCACCGCCGGATCCTCCTCCACCGACTGATCTTTCGACCGCCGGTCGACTGCGGTGGCGAGGACGAGAACGGCGAGCGCACCGACGGTCAGCGCGGCACCCATCCAGATCGGGGACGTGAAGCCGAGTCCCGCGGCGATGGTGATGCCGCCGAGCCAGGCCCCGAGTGCATTGCCCACGTTGAAGGCGGCGATGTTCGCGCCGGACGCCATCGTCGGCGCCTGTGCCGCGTAGTTCATGATCCGCATCTGCAGCCCGGGGACGGTCGCGAAACCGAAGGCGCCCATGAAGAACAAGGCCACGATCGTCATCGGCTTGCTCCCCGCGGTGAGCGCGAACACGACGAGCACGACGGTGAGCACGGCGAGGACCGTGATCAGCGTGCGGGTGAGTGCCTTGTCGGCGGCACGTCCACCGAGAACGTTGCCGACGAACAGACCGCCGCCGAAGAGCACGAGGAGCCAGGGGACGCTGGTCGACGCGAATCCGCCGACCTCGGTGAGGGTGAATGCGATGTACGTGAACGCACCGAACATGCCGCCGAATCCGAGGATGGTGACGGCGATCGAGAACCACACCTGCGCAGACCGGAAGGCCTGCAGTTCGGTACGCAGACCGCCGGATTCCGGTGCGTCCGCCGGACGGGACACGGACGGCACCAGCGTTGCGATGCCGATCAACGCCACGACGCCGATGACGGTGATGGCCCAGAACGTGGAGCGCCAGCCGAACTGCTGGCCGAGGAACGTGCCGAACGGGACGCCGAGAACGTTGGCGATGGTCAGTCCAGCGAACATCGTCGCGATCGCGCCTGCCCGCTTGCTCGCGGGCACGAGGTCGGCGGCGAGGACCGAGCCGATGCCGAAGAACGCGCCGTGGCACAGGGCCGCGAGGACGCGTCCGCCCATCATGACCTCGTACGTCGGGGCCAGCGCCGACAGCAGATTGCCGCCGATGAACAGCACCATCAGCGCCTGGAGCACACGTTTGCGGTCGAAGCGGGTGACGGCTGCGGTGATGACGATCGCCCCGATGGCGACGGAGAGGGCGTAGCCGGAGATGAGGTAGCCGGCCACCGACTCGCTTACCTGGAAATCGGCCGACACCTCCGGCAGCAATCCCATGATGACGAATTCGGTGAGACCGATCCCGAAGCCGCCCATTGCGAGGGCGAGCAGACCCAGTGGCATTGCAGCCACTCCTTTCGTACAGACTGGGAGATAAGAGCGCTAGCTCGAATACCGCGTCTGCATTAGTTGCAGGCGCGCCATAAATAGTTGCACACGCCTGATATGTGCGCAAGCTGGTATTCTGGCCTGACAGTCGTATCCACAGGAGGTGGGCAATGGCAGTCGCCGACGACGCCGTCGAGATCCGGTCGCAGGGATGGCGCACGCTCGCGGCCCTGCACGGGCTGCTCGAGGCGGAGCTCGAGCGTGCCCTGCAGCGCGGGCACGATCTCTCGGTGGTCGAGTACACGGTGCTCGACGCCCTCGGCCGTCAGGACGGCTGGCACATGCGCATGGCGCAACTCGCCCGCGCGGCGGCGTTGAGCAGCAGCGCCACCACCAGACTCGTGAACCGTCTGGAGAACCGCGGACTGCTCACCCGCATTCTGTGCGACGACGACCGCCGCGGCATCTACACCGAGCTCACACCGGCCGGGCGGGCGGCGCTGGACGAGGCCCGTCCCACCCACGACGCCACACTGGAAGCGGCGCTCGACCGGGCCGCCGACATTCCCGAGCTCGCCCACCTCGCCCGAGCCCTGCACGAGGTCCCCGCATAGGTGAGTGGCAAGGCGTGCCGGAGCACTCCTTGCCACTCACGTCAGGACAGCGGAGTGAAGTCGCGCGACGCGATGTACTCCGGCCGCGGACGCGCCGCGGCGAACGGCTCGACGAGGGTGTTCTCGACACTGTTGAACACGAGGAACAGGTTCGACCGCGGGTAGGGCGTGATGTTGTTCCCCGACCCGTGCATGAGGTTCGAGTCGAACCACAGCGCGGTGCCTGCGGCACCGGTGAACTGGTCGATCCCGAACTCCGCCGCCATCCGCGTCACGTCCTCCCGACGCGGAACCCCGACCTCTTGCGAGACGAGGGACGACGTGTAGTTGTCGTCGGGGGTGGCGCCGACGCACTGGACGAATCGCTTGTGCGAACCGGGCATCACCATCAACGACCCGTTGAACGGGTAGTTCTCGGTGAGCGTGATCGAGCAGCTGACGGCCCGTGGGACGGGAAGACCGTCCTCGGCGTGCCAGGTCTCGAAGTCCGAGTGCCAGTAGAAACCGGTGCCCTTGAAACCGGGCATCGAGTTGATCCGGCTCTGATGGATGTAGACGTCGGAGCCGAGGAGTTGTCGCGCGCGGTCGAGGATCCTGCCGTCGCGGATCAGCTCGGCAACCACGTCACCGCGCCGGTGCACGTCGAAGACGGAACGAACCTCGTCGGTGCCGCGTTCGCGGATGACGCGCCCGCTGTCGCGCATCGCGGGGTCCCGGGACAGCCGGTCGAGTTCCTCCCGGCACGACATCACTTCGCTCGCGTTCAGGAAATTGTCGATGATGGTGAAGCCGCGTGACTCGTGTCCGGCGAGGGCCGACGAATCGAACGGCCCGTCGGCGGGTCTGCCCCACACGGCGGGTTCGCTTCGTTGGAGCATCGACGGCTCGGCGGCGATCCGAGTCGGGTAGCGATCGTGGCGGTTGGTGTCTCCCTGAACCTCAGCTACCTGAGTCATTGTCCCTCCTCGGCACTTACCTCTGCTTCTCCGTCGCTACGACGACAGAGTCTTCTGATCGGCGCGGAGCCGCTGGACGGCGTCGTCCAGGTGTTCGGCGAGCAGTTTCTGCACCTCTCCAGCTGTACCCGACCGGATCGCCTCGCGCAGGGTGGCATGTTCCTGCGCCTGCTCGCGGATGTCGTCGTAGGTGGTCTGCAACGCACCCAGGCACATCCGGGTCTCGATCAGCAGCGTCCTCGCCGCCCGAATGAGCCGCGGGCTCTGCGAACTCTCCACCAGGATCTGATGGAACTGCTGGTCGGCGTCCGAGACGGCGGCGGCGTCGCCGCGTTCGGCCGCGGCCTGCATCACGAGCACGGTGGGTTCGAGCGCCAGGTAGGTGGCTTCCCGGCGGCCGTCGTCGAGAATCATTTCGAGCGCCCCGCGCTCGATGACCGAGCGGCTGCGGTACACGTCGACGACGTCGTCGAGGGTCAGTTCCGTCACGAAGATCCCGCGATGACGGATGCTGTGCAGTATGCCCTCGGACACGAGCCTCTGCATGGCTTCGCGCAGGGGCCCGCGCGAGACCTGGAAATGCGCGGCCAGTTCCGCCTCGCCCAGCTGTGCACCCGGTTCGAGCGCACCCTTCATGATGGCGACCCGCAGGCGGTCCGCGATGAATTCGGCAGTCGATTGACGACTGACGGGTTCCAGGTCAGTCAGAGCCATGACTGTGGCCTTTCTCGAACAAGGTTCCTAACGACGGGTGCACCGCCGTGTGGCCCGCAAGACGCAGGCCTTCCCAGATGGTCACCTGGTTTGCCGTGAGGACCGGCTTGCCGAGGCGCTGCTCGAGAGTACGCAGCGCACCCAGCGTCCTCATGGCCGTGTCGGGGATGAGCAGGGCTTCGGCGTCCGGGTGGTCGTTCTCCACCGCGAGTTCCACCACGGATTCCGGGCTGAGGAGACCGACCTCGGCCGCGGTGTCGATTCCCGCACTCGACATCGACAGCACCTCGATACCGGCGGCGGCGAGGAACTCGACGAACAGCTTCGCGACGTCCTCCGGGTAGCTGGCGGCCACCGCGACGCGGGTGATTCCCAGCGCGTGCAGGGCGTGGACGAACGCGAAGCTGGTGCTGGACGTGGGTACACCGGTGGCCGCGGCGAGCGTCTCGGCCTGCTGCTTCGCCCCGTCGGGGCCGTAGACGAAGCTGCCCGAGGTGCACGCCCACACGACGGCGTCCGGCTTCTCCTCGGCGAGGAGTGCGGCCCCGCCTGCGAGCTTCTCGGGGCTCCCCAGGTCGAGCAGTTCGGGCACGGCGTGCAAGTCGGTGCCGTAGATGTGCACGACCGGCAGATCCACTCCGAGCATCTCCGCGGCGAAGGGGTAGTCGTCCTCGGCGGCGTGATCGGGGTAGATGAATCCCACAGTGGGGGTCGGCGTGCTCGTCATACGTTCTCCTCTTTTCCGTGTCGTGAGGGTGATGTCAGAAGACATTGCGGAGCCACTTGCCGGGGCCCGTCATTGGGAGTTTCATCCGGCCGAGACAGGCCCAGATCGTGAGCTGGTTGGCGGTGAGGACCGGTTTCCCGAGCTCCTGCTCGAGCGGGGCGATGACGTCGTAGGTCGGCAGATTCGTACAGCTGACGAAGATCGCCTCCGACCTGGGGTCGTCCGCGGCAATGATCCGCTCGGCGATCGTGCGGTAGTTGACCTTCCAGATGCCACCGCCGAGCCCGAGATGATCGGAGCGCACCACCTCGGTGCCCGCCTCGTTCAGGAACGCGTGCAGCCGTTCGGTCAGCGGGGCGTCGTACGGCGTGATCACCGACAGCCTGCTCAGCTCGAGGTGTTCGATCGCCTCGACCAGCGCACCGGACGTGGTGATCGCGTGCTGGGCGCCGGCCTCGCAGATCGCGTCGCACAGGGTTCGCTCGTATTCGAGGCCCTTGATGAAACTTCCCGACGTGCACAGATAGGCCACGACCTCGGGCTCGACGTGCAGGACGTCGCGCGTCGCCGCCATGAGGTGTCTTCGCTCGGACACGAGTTCGGCCATCTCCAGGCTGACGGGCACGGGTTCGTACGGCGTGCGCGCCAGATGGAGGCTCACCTCGAGGGGAGCCCATCGCCACAGTTCTCGTTCGAGCGCCAGGTCGAACGGGGCGATGATGCCGATTCCCCGTTGCGCGATAGGCCCCTCGAATTCGGGAATGTTCAGTTCCAACACCAGGCCTCACCTTCGTTTCGGCCGCGCCCGAGCATTATCAGATTGTTGACAATCATACGAGTTACTCATACGGTGTCAACGTGAGTCGGAACCCGATCGTCGCGGTGCTACATGCCCACGTCCTGCCGAGCGACGAACTCATGGCACCCGTCGCGACCCGTGCCGAAGTTCGCTACACCGGCAAGGCGGGGCTGAGCGACGCCCTCGACGGCGCGGACGTGCTGTTCCTCTACGACTTCCTCACCGACGCGGTGCCGGGAGCCTGGCACGCCGCCGGTTCCCTGCAGTGGCTGCACATCGCCGCGGCGGGCGTCGACCCCGTGATGTTCCCCGAGGCCCGCGACAGCGACGTCACGATCACCAACTCACGGGGCGTGTTCGACGGGGCGATCGCCGAGTACGTGCTCGCCCAGATCCTCTCGTTCGCGAAGGATCTGCCGGGCTCGCTGCGCCTGCAGCAGTCCCACACGTGGCAGCACCGCGAATCCGAGCGGATCGCGGGCCGCACCGCCCTGATCGTCGGCACCGGTCCCATCGGCCGCGCGATCGCACGACTTCTCCGCGCAGCGGGTATGAAGGTCAGCGGGTCGGGCCGCACCGCACGCAACGCCGACCCCGACTTCGGAACGGTTTCCGCAACGGAGGATCTCCCGGAGCAGCTCGCCGTCGCCGATTACGTGATCGCGGTGGCACCGCTCACCGAGCAGACCCGCCACCTGTTCCGCGACTCGACGTTCGCCGCGATGAAGCCGGGAGCCCGGTTCGTGAACGTCGGACGCGGTGAGCTCGTCCGCACCGACGACCTCGTCGCCGCGCTCCGGGCGGGGACGATCGCGGGCGCCGCGCTCGACGTGTTCGACACGGAACCGCTCCCCGCAGGCCATCCACTCTGGGACATGCCGAACGTCTCGATCACGCCCCACAATTCGGGCGACTTCGCCGGCTGGCGAGATGACCTCGTAACCGTGTTCACCGACAATTTCGAACGCTGGGTTGCGGGGTACCCGCTCGAGAACGTAGTTGACAAGCACCTCGGGTACGTACCGAGCCGATGAAGACAGGGCCCGAACGTCCAGGCTGAAGGAGTTCTCATGAATCCCACCGACATGACCGCCGTCGAACTGGTCACGGCCTACTCGTCCGGAGAACTTTCGCCGGTGGAAGCGACGCAGGCGATGCTCGACGCCATCACCGAGCGTGACCGCACCATCAATTCCTACTGCCTCGTCGACGAGGAGCGAGCCCTCGCGCAGGCCCGGAAGTCCGAGGAGCGCTGGACCACCGGTTACTCCAAGGGGCTGCTCGACGGCGTGCCGATCTCGATCAAGGACATCTTCCTCACCGACGGCTGGCCGACACTGCGGGGATCACAGGCCGTCGACGAGGACCAGCCGTGGGACGTCGACAGTCCCGTGGCCGCCCGGCTTCGCGAGGACGGGATGGTGTTCCTCGGCAAGACCACGACCCCCGAGATCGCGTGGAAGGCCGTGACCGACAGTGCCCTGTGCGGGATCACCCGCAACCCGGCGGACCCGACCAAGACGGCCGGCGGATCTTCGGGCGGCAGCGCCGCGGCGGTCGCGGCCGGTCTCGGTCCCTGCTCCGTCGGCACCGACGGCGGCGGCAGCGTGCGCATCCCCGCCTCGTTCTGCGGCGTCGTCGGTTTCAAACCCACCCACGGTCGGATCCCCCTGTTCCCGGCGAGCCCGTTCGGGCCGCTGGCGCACGCCGGCCCCCTCACCCGCACGGTCGAGGATGCGGCGCTGCTGATGGACATCCTGTCGCTGCCCGACCCGCGCGACCCGACGTCGCTCGCCCCGTTCCCGACCACCTTCCGCGGCGAGATCGGCCGCGACGTGGTCGGACTCGGAGTCGCGTACTCCCCCACGCTCGGCTATGTGACCGTCGATCCGGAGGTCCGGGCGATCGTCGACCGAGCCGTGCAGGCCCTCGACGCGGCGGGTCTGCCGGTCACCGCCGCCGACCCCGGCTTCAGCGATCCGATCGAGGCCTTCGAACTGCTGTGGGCAGCCGGCGCCGCGGCCATGCTGAAGAACTTCCCGGAGGGTGCGCGCGACAAGGTCGACCCGGGGCTCGGCAAGGTCTGGGAACGGGGCGAGAAGTTCAGCGCGGTCGACTATCTCGATGCTCGCGCGGTCGCCGCGGACATCGGCATCAGGATGGGCAGATTCCATCTGACGCACAACGTCCTGCTCACGCCCACCGTCCCGATTCCGGCTTTCGAGGCCGGTTACGACGTGCCGCCGGGCAGCGATCTCACGAGCTGGCCGCAGTGGACCCCGTTCACCTACCCGTTCAACCTGACGCAGCAGCCGGCGATCAGCATCCCCGTCGGCCGCACCGCAGCGGGTCTGCCGGTGGGTCTGCAGATCATCGGCCCCCGCCACTCGGACGACCTGGTACTCGCGGTCGCGCGATACGCGGAGCACGTCCTCGGCTAGGTCGGCCGAAAAGCACACGGTTCGCTCGTCATCCGAGGATGATCAGCAGTAGGCCCGGTGCTGTGCGAACGTCTACGCTGCTGCCCGGGTGACAGTTGCCTGACAGGGATTTTCGGGGTCGGGGAGAGCCCGGGAGAGTAGATGACAGCGACGCCGGTGTTCGGGGGCCTGCCGCATTCGCCGCAGGGCCGGGATCCGCTCGCCCCGGGCATGCTCGTCGCCACCCGATACCGGCTCCTGGGACGGTTCGCCGGACCCGATTGGGTGCAGTGGTGGCACGCACACGACACCGAACTGTGCCGGGACGTCTCGCTCAGCCTCGTCGACTCGGCGCACGTCCGCGCCACCGACACGCGTCCGGATCCGGTGGCGCGCTTCTGCCGGAACACCACCGGAACCAGCTTCAGCCACGAGGGCCGGATCGCGCAGGTCTACGACATCGCGGCAGTCGGCGACCGGATCGCCGTGGTCGCGGAATGGACGCCGGGGTGGCGTGTCGCGGATGTCGCGCACACGGTCCCACGGCCGTTGGATGCCGCTCGCACCGTGCGGCACCTGGCCGCCGCGACCGCAGACGCACACCATTTCGGTGCCCGCATCTCACTTGATCATCCCAACCGGGTGCGGATCTCCCACGACGGACTCGCGGTCCTCGCCTTCCCCGCCACCCTTGCCGACGGCAGCGCGGCCGACGACGTCGCAGGACTCGGTGCGCTGCTGTACGCCCTGTTACTCGGCACGTGGCCGTTGTCCTCGTCCGGCGCGACCCGGGCAGCCGGGCTGCCCCCGGCCGGCAGGCGCGGTGACGGTTCCGTCGTCCCGCCACATCGTGTGCGGCCCGCGATTCCACGACGCCTGTCCGACGTGGCCATGAACGCCCTTGCTCGGCGACCCGGGATGTCCACCGCGCAGGCGGTCGTCGACGCCCTCGACCGCATCCTGGCGGACGCGCGGGCCCGCTCGGCATCCGCATTCGCTCCGACCACGAAGAGGGCCCGCCCGGCACCCGCCAACCGGGTACCCCGGCCGAACGCGCCGCTTCCCGCGTTGAGCGGCGCACTCGCCCTTATCGTCGCGCTCGGCGCCGCCGGGTGGGCGGCGGGCGCCACATTCAGCTCGTCGGACGCTCCCCCGGCCGCCGTCGCAGACAACATGCTCAGCCAGATCGCGCCGGTTCCGGACCCCCGTCAGGCGCCGCTCACCCCGTCGTCCGCGGCCGCCTACTCCCCGCTGCGCTTCCCCGACAACGGTGCCACCGCCTCCCTCGCCGTCGACGCGAACCCCGCGACGTCCTGGGCGACCGACCGTTACCCGCAGCAACTGTCGGCGACGAAGCAGGGAATGGGTCTGATCGTGTCGTTTCCCGGGCCCGTCGATCTGCGGACCGTCTGGATCGACTCCCCGACACCGGGCACCACGGTCGAGATCCGGACCGCGCCCGTCGCGTGGGCGAGCATCGATCGCACCCAGCTGATCGGCAGCGCCACGCTCGGCGACGGGGTCACCCAGATCGTGGCCCGGACGCCTGCACCCACCGACCGGGTCCTCGTCTGGATATCGGGACTGTCGGGCGGCGAGTCCGGGTTCCAGTCGCGCCTGTCGGAGATCGGCTTCCTGGGTCGCGGCGCATGAGCCGCAACATCTTCGGCCCCACGCAGCCGAACGAGGGAAGCACCGCGCGCGACCATCTCGCCAACGAGCGGACCTACCTCGCCTGGCATCGCACCGGTATCAGCGTCGCCGCACTCGGTGTGGCGGTCGCGAAGTTCGCGCCGCACCGCGGCGGCCACGCCGTGGCTGCCGGATTGATCCTGATCGGCGCGGGACTACTGGTCTCCGCGTACGGCACCGTCCGCTATCGGGTTATCAGCCGGCAGATCGAATCCGGGGAATTCGCGCCGGCGACGTTCACCGCCGTGGTCACCTCCAGCATCGTCACACTGCTCGCGCTCCTCGCCGTGGTGGTCCTACTCTGACCCGGGCAGGGCCGTGACGCAGCGGAATCCGATGTGGCTCATCCCGGTGTCGACCATCTGCGGCCGCCGTGCCGCGGGCCGATACCGCCGACAGTAACTGTCCGCGCACAGGAACGACCCACCCTTGATCACCCGCCGGGGCACCCGGAACTGTGGCTGCCGGGCGTCGAAGCTCTCCGACATGCCGGGCCCACGCGGATTGCGTGGCGCGCAGCACGACTCCGCCGTGTCGGCGTGCCGATCCGAGTACCAGTCGGCGGTCCATTCCCACACGTTGCCTGCCATGTCGAACAGACCGTAGTCGTTGGGCGGATAGCTACCGACGGCGGTCGTGGTGCCGTACCCGGTGGCCGCGCGCCAGGGAAACTCCCCGTGCCAATAATTCGCCAGCGGAGGGGATTCACTCTCGGCGGTGTCACCCCAGGTGAATTCGGCGTGGTCGAGTCCGCCGCGCGCCGCGGCCTCCCATTGCGCCTCGGTGGGGAGGGACCGCCCTGCCCACTCCGCGTACGCTGCCGCATCCTCGTGGGCGACGTGAACGACGGGATGCCGTTCGCGGCCGGTGATCGTCGATGCCGGCCCCGTGGGGTGCCGCCAGGACGCGCCGACGGTCCAGGTCCACCACTGACTGAGGTGACGGAGATCGACCGGGCCCCGAGTGGGGGTGAACACCATCGATCCCGGTTGCAGATTCTCGGCGGGAGCACCGGGGAATTCGGCGGGGTCCAGCGGCCGCTCGGCGACGGTCACATAACCGGTGTCCCGGACGAACGCGGCGTACTGCGCGGTGGTGACCTGGTGGGCCTCGATGGCGAAGGCGTCGACGGCGACCCGATGCGCCG
This sequence comes from Rhodococcus sp. IEGM 1305, assembly GCF_030058635.1. Lineage (NCBI taxonomy): Bacteria > Bacillati > Actinomycetota > Actinomycetes > Mycobacteriales > Nocardiaceae > Rhodococcus > Rhodococcus sp. IEGM 1305. Next base: position 47,291 of record NZ_JASHKX010000010.1, on the reverse strand, counting down.
GACCTTCTTCCGGGTAGTGCCGATCCGAGCCCATCGTGAAGGTCTGAGCGGGGATGTGCCGGACTTCGGAGACGGTCTGGGTATCCACACGCCTTCCCTTCTGCCTGATCAGGTGACGGCCGGCGAGAAGACGCTCGTCCAATCGTTCCTCATGCTTACCACGGTCCAGTTCTTTTCTCGTGCGTGTTCGAGAGCCTGCTCCGCTCCCGCGACGTAGTCGAATTCGCGATCGGCGTCGTCGTGCAGGATCAGCACCCGAAGCGACGGGCGGTCGGGTAGCCCGGAGAACGCGAGCATCGGCAGGTCGCCGTTGGAGTTGCCGACCGACAGGATCGGCCGTCGCCCGATCCGACTCCAGATTCGGACCGGTTTCTCCGGCCCGTCGTCGAAAAAGTCCATCGCGGCCTTGTAGAGCAGGTCGCTCGTCTCCGCCCCTTCACGGTACGAGAGTCCGAGGGCACTGCCGATGACGCGTTCCGGCGGAATCCCGTAGAGCCGTCCGGCGACCGGGCGCATGAAGTCCCGGTCACCGCCGGACGCGATGTAGATCGTGAATTCGTTCGCCTCGAGATAGCGCAGCAACTCGACCATCGGCGCGTATCCGCAGCCGGCGTACGGGCGGCCGAGCGTCGGGTGATCCGCGTCGTCGAAGAAGGCCCGCACCCTTGCGTCGTAATTCTCGACGGTGATCGAATCGAATGCCTCGGTGACTGCGCCCATCAACAGTTTCAGGTCGCCGTCGTCGCCCTGGTAGTGCTTGACCATCGCCGCACCGAGCCACTGAAGGTCGTGCTCGTGGGCCGCCTTCCACGGTTGCGTCTGCTGGAGGCCGGGATCCTTCGCGGCCATCTCGGCGAAGCGCCGGATGGTGAAGTCGAGCTGGATGGGCATCGGCTTCTCACACCAAAGTGTGCCGTCGTTGTCGAATACGGCCACCCGGTCGGCGGGCTCGACGAAGTCCGGTCCCCGTGTCGTCACCCGCCCGACGAAGTCCTCGATCGCGGACCGCGTCGATCCGTCCGCCCAGGAACCACCCAGCCCGGCCCCCACGTCGGTCAGTCCTTCGCCAGGAACGCGTGCAACTTCGCCACCGCGTGGTCGATCGTGAAGCTCGCCGGCTCCTGCCTCGGGGGGAACTCCTTGAACGTCTCGAGGAATTGGGTCGTGATGAATGTTCCGTAGATGGCGATGTAGTCGTGGTCGAGGAACCAATCCCAATAGGTGTTCGACGTGATGTCTGCCCGCTCGAACGGATCGGTGCGCAGGTTGAACAGTTTCGGCAACCGCAGTTGAGTGAACGGCTCCGCCCACAGGCCGAGGGTGCCCTGCGCCCGCTGCTCCATGAACACGATCTTCCAATTGTCGAAACGGATGCCCAGCACGTCGCAGTCGTCGGAGAAGTACACCATTCCCCGGCGCGGCGACGTCTCTACCTCACCGGTGAGGTACGGGAGCAGGTTGTAGCCGTCGATGTGCACCTTGAACGTCTTCTCGCCGATCGTGTGCCCGGTCTTCAGTTGCTCCACCACGTCCGGTGCACCCGCGGCGGCGAGGAAGGTGGGAAGCCAGTCGTGGTGCTGCACGATCTCGTTGGACACGCTGCCCGCGGGGATCCTGCCCGGCCAGCGGATCACCTCGGGGACGCGGAACGCACCCTCCCAGTTGGTGTCCTTCTCACTGCGGAACGGGGTGGTCGCCCCGTCCGGCCAGGTGTTCGCGTGGGGACCGTTGTCGGTGCTGTAGATGACGATGGTGTTCTCGGCGAGACCCAGCTCGTCGACCGCGTCGAGCAGTTGGCCGACGTGCTTGTCGTGATCGATCATGGTGTCGTGGTACGGCGACTGCCAGTGCCCGGCTTGGCCGACGCTTTCCGGCTTCGTGTGGGTCCGCAGGTGCATGTGCGTCGTGTTCATCCACACGAAGAACGGTGTCTCCGCTTCCTTCTGCCGCGTGATGAAGTCGATTGCCGCGGAGACCGTCTCGTCGTCGATGGTCTCCATCCGCTTCTTGCTCAGCGGACCGGTGTCCTCGATGCGTTGCTTCCCGAGCGGCCCGTACCGCTCATCGACCTCGCCGGCGTCCTCCTCGGTGGCCCAGCAATGAAGAACACCGCGCGGCAGCATCACCTCGTGCAGTTTCGGGTAGTCCTCTGCGCTCGGGTAGTCGGGAAGCTCCGGTTCTTCCTCGGCGTTGAGGTGATAAAGGTTGCCGAAGAACTCGTCGAACCCGTGAGCGGTCGGCAGATACTTGTTCAGGTCGCCGAGATGGTTCTTCCCGAACTGCCCGGTGGCGTATCCGAGGGGCTTGAGCAGTTCGGCGATGGTGGGGTCTTCGGGCGACAATCCGACGTCGACTCCCGGGATTCCGACCTTGCTCATGCCGGTGCGATACACGCTCTGCCCCGTGATGAACGACGCGCGACCGGCAGTGCAACTCTGCTCACCGTAGGAGTCGGTGAACTTCATGCCCTCCTCGGCCAGACGGTCGATGTTCGGTGTCCGGTACCCCATCAGTCCGTCGCTGTAGCAGCTGAGATTGGTGATACCGATGTCGTCGCCCCAAATGACCAGGATGTTGGGTTTCGCGTCCGTCATCTGTCTCTCCTCGCATCATCGGGGGAATCGCAGTCCTGACGTTGCTCGCGGTGCGCCCGCGCCACATCACCCGTACCGGGTGAGAACCTCGTGTCCGAGTACCGGCGGTCAGTCCGGGGGGATCGACGGCGGTCGATCCACGGCGAGGATGTACACGCTGATCACCGTCACCCACGCCGGGAAGACCAGCGTCACCCAGAGACTGAAACTCACGACCACCAGCAGGGTGAGTGACAGCAGGTAGGTGGTGACAGCCAGCCATCGCGGCATCAGTCCGGTGCGCAGCCAGATGGTTCCCAGCGAGATCATGAACACCCCGGCCATGCGAACCCCGTAGACGTTGTTCACATGCAACATCACCTCGCGCCCGAAGAAGACGAGGTCGGTCTGCGGAACGCCGGAGAGCCGGGACACGGCGAGGAGCCCGCCGGCGATTGCCGTCGACACGAACGTCATGGCGAGAAACAGCAGCCCACTGCCGAGGAAGACGGTCGAGAAGAATCGGTCTTCGAGGTTCCCGAGCCGGTCGCGGATGACACCGATGAACCACAGGAACGCGATGCCCGCGAAGGGTGCGAGTATCAGGGCTGCCGTGATCTGCCGTTGGTGGTGTAACCACGGGGTCGCGGCTGCGCCGGGCAGCGCGCTACGCAGCAGAACGATGCTGGAGGCGAACAGCACACCGAAGACGACACCGGCGACGGCCGCGGCCCGTGGAGTCCGTAGCTGGTGGAACTCGGCGTCGCTCTGTGTGCGGGCCATGAGATCAGTCTTCGCCGAGGTCGAGGTCCGGGGCAACAGGGAGCCCGAATCGTGCCCGTTTTCAGCCCGCCTCGTCGGTCCTGCCCGGTCGCACGACGACCGGAACTCCCTCATAGGGCGCGAGGGAGATCGGGAAGCTGTGGAGTTCGTCGACGGTGCCGATCTGTTCGTCGGTGAACAGGTTGACGGCGGGCGATCCGGCCGGCAGGAACTGGGACTGCACGGTCGCGGCGATCTCCTCGGACGTGAAGTTGAGAACGGTGACTTCGAGACTCGAGTCCGCCAGTTCGTGGACCATGACGAGCAGCCCCTTGTGCGACACGGTGGGCACGTCGAGCTGGACCGCGGTGGCGATGCCGAACCGGTTTCGGATGTCGATGATGCGGGCGAGACCGCGAGCGAAGGACGCCGGATCCTGCAGTTGCACCGGCAGACTTCCGTACAGGCTGGTGCCCCGGGGAATGCCCGACTCCGACCGGGCGGCTTCGGGATTGACCCCCATCAGGTCGTGCGCACCGCGGTTGATCCACCGGGTGTCGCCTTCGGCGAGAAGGTCGGCGACGTCCTCGGACGGCACGGGCAGCAGCCCGCACAGATCCCAGCCCGACAGGGCGAAGACGCCGGGCTGGAGCGCGTTGAACATCGCCAGGAGCAGATGCGCCTGCTTGACGGTGTCGATGTCCGCGGCATCCATCCTGTCGAGGTCACGGATGCCGAGCGCCGCGGTGATGACGCTGGCGGTCGTGCAGGCGATCCCATTGGTCGTGAACGTGCGGTTGTACGGGGCCCAGCGTCCGGTGAGCCGCTCGCACAAGTCCTTACGGATACGGTCACCGAGATCCGACCCCGTGATCGACTCGCCGCCGTACGCGAACTCGTCGTCCTTGTGCAGCGTCGCGAAGTGGACCAGTTCGAACGTCAACTCGTCGTGGTTCTGCAGGGCATGGACGAGCGACGCGGCGTCGACACCATGATCGCGGGCGAGGTTCATGGTGAGCCGGAGAAATTCGGTGTTCCCCATGACGAGGGCGTGATGGTAAGCGGGGCGATTGATGAAGTCGTAGGACAGGTCGGCTCCGGTCGTGCCCATCGCCTTGATGTCGTCGATGGTGAGGTTCAGTTCCTGGAACGTGAATCCCCCCATCTTCCGAACGATGCTGGCGATCAGGTGATTCGCCGCCTCCGACAGTGGATGCCCCTCCGACCAGCCGGGCAGTCCCTCGGTCCGGCGTTCGACCCCGAGGAATCCGTTGGCATCCAGTCGAAGTGCACCCGCACCGAGGTCCGCGATGGAGTGGCAGGCATCCCCGATGACGAGGCGCATGCCCGCGAACGACGGATCCAGCCAGTTGATGGAGGGCTGCCCGGCCTTGAAATAGTGCAGGTACACCCACCTCCGCTCGATGCCGTCCACCCCCTTCACCACGGGGGTGACACTCCAGTTGGTTTCCTTGACACCGAGTTCGTAGAAGATGACGCGCTGGAGTTGACCGATGATGTACCCGGCCCGGGCGAGTTGCGCCTCGGTGTCGGCGTCGATGTTGACCGAGTCCCGGCCTTCCGGCACGCGGGGAAGCAAGTGCCAATCCTGTTGTTCGATCTCCACCATGTGATAGATGCCGGGGTAGTCGGCGTACGCCATCTCGGCGAGCCGGAAGTCGGCACCCTTGCCGGTGTGACCGGGGACGATGTCGTCGATGACGATGCCGTCGTACGCGGCGGCGACGACGCAGAGCTTGCGGAACTCCTCCTCGGTCCCGAAGGCCGAGTCGATCTGCATGCTGATGCGATCGAAATGGCCGTCCACCGACGGCGTGGCCCGCCACCCGTTGATCCCGCCCGCCTGCTTCACCGGCCCGGTGTGAACGGCCGTCACCCCGATCTCGGAGAACGCCTGCCACAGGGACTCGTCGCCGAGCGAACTCAGGAAACTCGCGCCCGGAGCCGTGATGATCGAAATCGGGTACGCCGTGAACCACACCGATCCGCGTTCCACCGCTGCGCGCGGATTCGGATCGGCATACGGGTTCTGCCACATGCTGCCCTTGCCGGACAACTGCTCCGCGATCAACTTCGCATCGTGCAGGATCGACTGATTGATCAGCCACTCCACATAGTTCGGGTTGTCCGGCACGGGCTCACCCGACTGCGCATCGACCCTGGTCGCACGGCGGACCGACGGTTTCAACGGCCGAGGGCGCGCCGGGTAGAACTGCTCGTCGTAGCTGATCTCGCTGGGCTCGTGATGGATCTCGGGGTTCATGGTCCTCCGTCGTCATCTCGTCTGCTCCGCCGCACGGTCGGCTACCCGTCCACCGTCCCACGGAAACGACCGCCCGGCATGGGGAGTTGGACGACTGTCAGCGGACCGCGGAACTTTCGGGTGCGACGAACTCGGCGGAGGCCTCGGACCACAGGCTCACCCGCCTGTCCCGGCTCTCGAAGAACTCGACCTCGCGTCTGATGCCGGAACTCTGATCCCATCCGGGGAGGTCGAGGATGATCAATTCCTCCATCGCGTCCATGAACACCCGGTCGACGGGTCCCCACATCCTGCCGATCGCCGTGTTGTCCTTTCCGGTGAAGGTCAGGTTGACGGGATGAGACATCGACACCTGACTGAACACCGCATGGCCGGATTCGACGATGTATCCCGCTACCTCGTTGCTGGCGAGAAACCGCTCGTGCGTCACCGCCGGATCGGCATGGCTGTAGGGGCAGGCCAGAAAGATCTTTCTCATGGTTTCCTCGTGATTCGTGGGGCGCAGGCCGCGGTACAGGGCCCGCTCATCGAGACCCCGCCGGGAGTGGATGCACGGTCCGGCACCATCGCGAGATCGCCTCGATCATCAGCGACGCGACCTCCCGGTGGGCGACGTCGTTCGGAATGTCGTGGTAGCCGCCCGGGATGACGACGCTCTGTCCGTGCTGCAGTTCTCGCGCGAATTCGGCAGCGCGATCGGGTGTCGCGAAGGCGTCGAATTCGCCGTTGACCAACAGGATCGGCATCGTCATCGCGGGCAGACACGCCCGCACTTTTCCTCCGGCCACGGTGAGCGCCTGCCAGAGGTTCGGTTCGGCGGGAGCCGTGTCGAAGCCGAGCGGATCGTTCTCGAGCGCATCGAGGTACGACCGGTCCTTCGCCATGACGAGGTCCGTCCGGCCCTCCGCCTCACGCGGCAGTCCCCAGAGGGGCGCTCCCGTCATGATCAGTCCGGTGCGCAGGGACGGTGTGCGAACCGAGAGGAGGGCCCCGGTCAGTGCGCCGAGCGAGTGGCCCAGGACGACCACCGGCACGCCGGGCCCGTCGCCGGCCATGATGTCGACCAGAACTCCTGCATTGGAAGCGAGTTCGTCCACCGAGGGGAAGAGCCCTGCCGGTCCGCCGGTGTGACCGTGGCCGAGGTGATCGGGCGCCCACACGTCCAGACCGGCCGAGTTCAGCTGCCCCGCGAGCCGGTGATAGTGACCGGAGTGCTCACCGAATCCGTGCAGGAGCAGGATCCGCGCCCAGGGCTGCGAGGCTTCCCACTGCCGGTAGTAGACCTTGTTCCTGACACCGTCGAAGTAGGGCATGTCAGGCCTCCGGACTTCCCGGATCGGTCGACGGCGGTGCGGTCGGCAAGTCCTCGAACCAGGTCGGGGACGTGAGCCAGTTCAGCGGAATCGGCGGGCTCGGGTAGCCCGCGACGAGAACGACGTTGCCGTGCACCGAGTAGTCGCCGGTCTGGACGAAGACCTTCACCCGGTCGCGGAGGTTGTAGAACTCGGGGAGGTACCGCAGCTCGTGGACGTTCTCCTCCCCCACCAGTGCTGAGACGAACTTCCGGGCTTCGGGGTTGGCGGTCACCATGTCCTCGGTGACGATGGCTGCTTCGAAATCCCCCACCTCGCACAGCACCGACAGCAGATCCCCGACCGACGGCAATCCCGGTGCGATGCCGAGATCGATGGTCTCGACCTGCGGCGACAGTGGAACGAGGCTCGCGGAAGACGTGCCGCTTCCCGCGTCCGCGACGTAGATCATCTCGCCGTGCCGGAGCTGGCTCACGACGGCGGCCAGGCGTTCGTGCAGCAATCGGGTTTTTGGTGCCATGGGATTCGTCCTTCGATCGAGGGCGTGAGGTGTGCGGCGCAGCGCGCCGGGCACAGAATGTGCTCTAGTCGACAATCGACTAGAAATCTAAGACGTTCCCGCCCGGAGGTCAAGCACTGAGCGGATCCGGATCCAACGCTTGACCGATCGTCCGGCGAGGGCGCACACTTTCCTGGTCGATTGTCGACAAGGAGTCAATCGCTTAAGCGTCTTCGCGCTTCCACATCCACATGACCCTCGAGGGAGAACACCATGGGCCAGCTGCTGCAGGGTAAGACAGTCATCGTTACGGGTGCAGGCGGAGGAATCGGCCTCGCCACGGCGTTGCATCTCCACGACGAGGGGGCACAGGTGGTCGCCACCGTGCACTCCGAGTCCAGCCTTCCCCAGCTGAAGGTCGACGACGATCGCCTGATCGGCCGCGTCGTCGATGTCACCGAAGAAGAGCAGGTCAAGAACCTCGTCGACTTCACGGTGGCGACGTTCGGCAAGCTCGACGGCATCGTCAACAACGCCGGCATCCTGAAGCCCGGCACCATTCTGGACGCGTCGGTCGAGGACTACCAGAAGACGTTCGACGTCAACGTGAAGGGCGTGTTCCTGGGGTCGAAGTACGCGATTCCCGAGATGCTGAAGGTGGGCGGCGGGTCGATCGTCAACTTCGGTTCCATCAACTCGATCGGCGCCGAGAAACTGCTGACGACATACACGGCAAGCAAGGGCGCCGTGCTCACGCTGACCAAGGCCATCGCCCTGGACTTCGGCGCGCAGGGCATCCGCGCCAACACCCTCTGCCCGGGCTTCGTCGACACCCCGCTGAACGTGCCGCACTACACGGCACTCGGCGGCCGCGAGGAACTCGAGGCCGGGCTCCCCGACTTCCAGCCGATCGGACGCGCCATCCTCCCCATCGAGATCGCGCACTCCGTCGCCTTCCTGCTGTCGGACCACTCCACCGCCATCACCGGGACGGCGTTCGTCGTCGACGGCGGCGTTCTCGCCGGGGCCTGACACCCAGTCTTGCGGTGGGAGCCCTGCCGCCTCGGGCTCCCACCGCAATCCCATTTGACAGCCGACGTGACTCCCATCACCATTGACGTAATGTCGACAATTAGACGAAATGAGGTCGACCCCGATGACTTCCACTGACTCCGATGTCACCCAGCACGAGATTGTCGACGTGTTGGTGATCGGCGCGGGTCCGTCCGGCGCGGTGGTCACGCACACTGCCGCCACGGCGGGACTGAGCACCCTCTGCCTCGAGCAGGGCGACTGGGTCAACCCCAGCGACTTCCCCGCCAACCACCCCGAGTGGGAACTGCTCATCCAGCACGACTGGGCGCACGATCCGAATGTCCGTGCCCTGCCGTCCGACTACCCGGTCGACGTGACGGAATCCGACATGTGGCCCGTGATGTTCAACGCCGTCGGGGGAAGTTCCATCTTCTACGGCGCGGAGTGGCCGCGGCTGCTGCCCTCGGACTTCCGGGTCAAGACGCTCGACGGTGTCGCGGACGACTGGCCGATCAGCTACGACGACCTCAAGCCGTACCACGACGAGGTCGACGAATTCATCGGCGTCTCCGGAGTCGACGGCGACACCGCCTACCCCGAGGGTCTCGAATACCCGCTGCCGCCCCACCCGTTGGGCAAGCCCGGCATGAAAGCGGCCGAAGCCGCGAACAAGCTCGGCTGGCACTGGTGGCCGGGCACCAACGCGATTCCCAGCCAGAAGAACAAGACACTCGAGCAGTGCGGTCGCTGGGGCGTCTGCGAATGGGGTTGTCCGCAGGGCGCGAAGGCCTCGTTCGACTTGATCTACATGCCGCAGGCGCAACAGGCCGGCGCCCGCGTGGAGACCGGTGCGCGTGTCCGCCGGATCGTCACCGGCGACGACGGACGCGCGGCAGGCGCCGAATGGGTGGACCGCACCGGCGCCGTCCATTTCCAACCGGCCCGGGCAGTGATCGTCTGCGCGAACGGCATCGGAACACCGCGACTCCTGCTGCTGTCGGCCGACGAGAAGCATCCGGACGGCCTGGCGAATTCCTCGGGCCAGGTCGGCCGGAACCTCATGCTGCACCCCAACTGCACCGCCATCGGGTACTACGAGGACAACCTGGAGAGCTGGCGTGGGCCTGCCGGGCAGCTCATTCACTCGATGCAGTTCTACGACACGGACACCTCCCGCGGATTCGTCCGGGGAGCCAAGCTGCATGCCCTCCCGACGCCGGGACCGCTGAACACGATCGAGACCCACCGGCAACTCGATTTCGACGACCTGTGGGGACCGGCCATTCACGATGTCGCGCGCGCGGCGTCCAACGGCATTCTCTGGGCGGCCAACGTGGAGGATCTGCCCGAGGAACACAACCGGGTCACCCTCTCCGCCGAGGAGTTCGATGCCGACGGCCTGCCTGCGCCGAAGGTCGAGTACCGCGTCAGCGAGAACACCCGCAAGATCCTGAAGTACACCGTCGAGCGCATGGTCGAACTCCACGAGGCGGCGGGCGCGAAGCAGATCTTCACGCAGGAATTATGGGTCGACCAGCCGGGGCACCTCCTCGGGACGGCCCGGATGGGCGACGACCCGGCGACGTCCGTTGTCGATTCGCACGGCCGGGCCCACGATGTCGAGAACCTCTACATCGCGGACGGCAGCATCTTCGTCACGTCCGGCTCCGCCAACCCGACCTGCACGATCAGCGCGCTCGCCCTGCGGGTGGGCAAGAAGGTCGTCGAAGACGTCAACGCACGGAAGGCATCGGCATGAGCACCACATCCCTCGACCTGCAGTCGGCACCGAAACGGCGACTGTCGGTACCGGGCAGGCACACGGCACCGCCGCGGCCGCTCACGGACTCCGAACTGACGACGCTCCTGCGGATCGCGGACTGCCTGATCCCCGCGTCCGGTGAGAATCCCGCCGCCAGCGACGCCGACGAGTACCTCCGCTACCTGAATCTGGCGCTCGCCGCCCGGGCCGACGTCTTCGACGCGGTCCTCTCCGCGGTCGACAAGACGGCCGGTCTGCACGGCGACGGCCTGCGCGCCGAGATCAAGCGGATGTGGGCCGAAGACAAGTTCACGTTCGATCCGCTGTCGTCGATCCTCGCCGGCGCCTACTTCATGACTCCCCAGGTCAAGGCGTTGATCGGGTACCCCGGGCAGCACCGCGACGCCGCCGGATTCGAGGATGCCGCCAACGAACTGGACACCGGGATACTCGATCCGGTGCTCGAACGCGGACACTTCTACGTGTCCGCGAACGGCGAATAGCCTGCTCGGACGCTCCCCCGTCCCGCACTGTTGATCTATTGTCGACAAGAGGCTCCCGGCGTGGTCAACGTCGAAACAACCACCATCAGAAAGGACAACCCGATGACTCTGTCACCGAATCGTCCACCGGGATCGACTGTGGGTCGACGCGAGGACGGCGACATCTCCCTCGGGCGGATCCATCAGCGCACCACTCCGGGCACGGTCGCGGGCGTCCTGCGCACGGCGATCCTCGACGGCACCCTGGCCCCCGGCAGTCAGCTCCGCGAGGCACACATCGCCGCCGACCTGGGTGTGAGCCGGGCGCCGCTGCGAGAGGCGCTGAGCATCCTCGCCGACGAAGGCCTCGTGGTGAAGATCGCGTACAAGGGTGCGTTCGTCGCCGAGGTCAGCGCGAAGGGGATGGCCGAGATCGCCAGCCTGCGCAAACGGCTCGAGCCCTACGCGATCGAGTTGGCGCTGCCACGCCTGTCGGGCGCAGGCCGGACCAAGATCGTGCGGACCCTCCAGGACATGGCCCGGGGCGCGGACGACGGCGACCTGACCCGGACCATCGACGCGCACATGAGCTTCCACCGGGTGATCTACGAACTGTCCGAGCACGGCCTCCTGCTGGACCTGTGGCGCAGCTGGGAATCCCAGCTCCAGTTGTTCCTCTCGGCGGATCATCAGTCGTTCCCCGATCTCCACGACGTCGTCGCCGAACACGAGCGCCTGCTCACCATCATCGATACCGGCGACCTCGAGGCGATCACCCGCGAGATCGACCGGCACGTCCACGGTTCGACCGACGCTGCCCCGGCCGCAACCACTCCAGCCGACGGTTCTCAACCGTCGAATGCGTGAGTACGTCGACTTCCTCGGCAGTCAGCCGCCCTACGACGCGCTGGACTCCGCCGACCTCGATGCCCTGGCTCGGACGGTGGAGGTCGAGTACTTCACCGCCGGCGCCCGGATCGTCGAGGCAGGCGAGGCCCCACTCGATCACTTCTTCGTAGTCCGCACCGGAGAGGTCGAGGTGATCGACCGCGGCCGGGTCGTCGACCTGCTCGGCCCCGGCGAAACGTTCGGGCAGATCTCGGTGCTGTCCGGTTTGCCTCCGCCTCTCGCGATCCGCGCCTCGGAAGACACACTCTGCTACCGCTTCCCCGACCCGCGGCCGGTGCTGCGGCACCCGCAGCGACTCCAGTTCGGGCATTACGGCACCCTCGTCACGCGGGAACGGTTGGCCCGCTCCGGTTTGGTCGATCAGGCATTGCGCGCGGCCCGGCATCAGATGCGACCCGTCGTCTGGTGCCCCGCCGACGCGACCGTGAGCGAGGCGGCGTCCGTGATCACCGAGGCCGGCCAGTCGTACGCGTTGATGGACCGGGGCGGCGCGATCGGCATCGTCACGGACAACGACTTCCGGCGGGCGTTCGCCGACGGGCACGTCGACGCGCACAGCCCGGCATCAGTCATCGCCTCGTTCCCCGCCCGGTCCGTTCCCGCCGAGACTCTCGTGGGCGATGCGTTCCTGACGATGGTCGAGTCGGGGGTACACCACCTGGTCGTGACCGGCACCGGTGAAAGACCGGTGGGGATTCTCCGCGTCGTCGACCTCGCGTCGGCCGAAGTGCGCAATCCCCTCGTCGTCCGCCGTGCCATCGACGACGCGACCACGGTGGAGGACCTGGCGTCCGCGGCGGCCCTGCTCCCCGGAACCTGGGTCGAGTTGTACGACACCGGCGCGTCCGTCATGCACGTCGCGGGACTGATGTCCGCGGTGATCGACGCGATCATCAGGCGGCTCGTCGAGCTGACCGACGTCGGCGCCGACCACGTTCCCCACCGGACGTCCTGGCTGCTTCTCGGATCGGTGGCCCGCCGCGAACCGCTGCCCAAGTCGGACGTCGACACCGGCCTGGTCTGGGAAGACCTGCCCGGCACCGACTCGCCCGCCCGGAAGTTGCAGAACTGGGCCGGGCGCGTCCTGGACAACATGGAACGCTGCGGCCTGCCCCGCTGCGCCGACGGCGCCAACGCGACCAACCCGCTGTTCGCGCGTTCGCGCACCGACGCCGTCGCCGCCGCGACGTCGTGGATCACGAATCCCACCCAGAAGAACGCTCTGCTGCTGTCGTCGATGATCGCCGACAGCAGACCCGTCAGCGGGATGTCGCTCGGACGTTCGGTGTCCGACGCCATGCTCGCGACCACCCGCAGTCGCGAGTATCTGTCGGCCCTCCTGCACTTCACCACCTCCCGGCGACCTCCGGTCGGGTTCGTGCGCAACTTCGTCGTCGAACACTCCGGCGCCAACCGCGGCCACCTCGACCTCAAGGCGGGTGGACTCGTGCCGATCGCCTCCCTCGGACGGTGGATCGCGGTGGTCACCGGCGACGATCGCGGCTCCACCCTCACCCGGTTGCGGCGCGGCGAGGCCGCCGGTCTGCTCACCGCGGACGAAACCGAGACGCTCGTGCGCGCGTTCGAGTACGTGTACGGATTGGTCCTGGGCCGCGAGATCGAGGCCATCAAAGGCAGCACAGTCGCGACGACGTGGGTCGCGCCCAACCAACTGGACACGCTCACCCGCCGGTATCTGCGTGAATCGTTCCGGGCGGTGGCCGAGGTCCAGAACCGGCTGGAAAGTGAATGGGTGGCGCGCCTTCCATGAGGGCACACCGGAGGTTCCGCCGCGCCGACGCTCTGGTGCGCCCGTGGCGCGACGCCGAGTTCGCGGTCGTCGATCTGGAGACGACCGGACTGGACCTCGCGCGGGACACCATCGTGTCCTACGGGGCGGTCGTGGTCCGGCACGGTCGCATCGTCGTGTCGGAGAGCGTCTACGGACTGGTCCACCCCGAGTGCGACATCCGGCCGGAGGCCGTTGCCGTTCACACACTCCGGGAGGCGGACGTCGCCGATGCCCCACCGTCGACCGAGGCCGTCGGGGTCCTGCAGCGCCTCCTCACCGACCGTGTCCTCGTCGCCCACGCGGCCTGGGTCGAGACGGCCTTCCTCTCTCGCGCCTTCCGCGACAGCGGGCTGAAGTTCCGGCCGACGGTCGTCGACACCGCGGCCCTCGCCCGTGCGGTCGGCGTGGCGCCACGGCAGCACCGGTGCGAGCCGAACCTGGAATGGCTGGCCGACACGCTCGGCCTGCCCGTCGTCGATCCCCACCACGCGCTGGGTGACGCCGTCACCACGGCACAGGTGTTCCTCGCACTGGCGTCCCGGCTCGAGCGCCTCGGTTACGACACCGCGCGCTCACTGGTGGATCTGAGTGCCGGCGACCGTCGCCTCGGGCGCGGTTGACGCAGACGTAATCCAGCCGAAACAACTGGTGATTGAGGTCACACCGATTTGTGGTAGATTGTCGACAGTAGAACAAGCGCGGCGCATCCAGTCGCCTTCTTCCACGACAACCGAACCTCGTCTCGGCACATCCCCCGCCGAGATACCCGCGACAGAGACCAGCGAGGTCACGATGGCCATAACCCCGGAAGAGCCCCCGGTGTCCATTCAACCGCCCACCGAGCCCGAGCGTCCGCTCCTCGACTCCGGAGCGGACACCGATTCCGCCTATCTGGAGAAGCTCGGCTACAAGCAGGAACTGAACCGAACGCTGGGACTGTTCTCCGCCTTCGGAGTCCAGTTCACCTCGATCGCGATCGCCTCCGGAATCTTCACGACCCTGATCGTCGGCTTCGGATTCTTCGGGCCCGCGTCGTTCTGGTCGTTCCTCGTCGGCGGCGGCCTGCAGGTATTCACGGTCGGACTCGCGGTCGCGCAGCTCGTCTCCGCCTACCCACTGGCCGGCGGCGTGTACCAGATCACCGGGCGGATCACCGGGAAGCCGTGGCTGGCCTGGCAAACCGGATGGTGGCTGCTGATCGCGCACACCGTCGCGGTCACCACCGTCGCCGTGAGCATCGCCCCCTTCGTCGCCGGCTGGTTCGGCGTCACGTTCGAGGACAACACGGACGCACTCCCGTGGGCGCTCGGCCTGATCGTGCTCGGCACCGTCATCAATATCGCCGGAGTCAAGGTCGCCGCCGTGCTCAACAACATCGGCGTGGTGGCGGAAGTGCTCTGCGTCGTCGCGCTGGTAGCCGTGCTGCTGATCGTGAAGCACCCGACCCAGCCGCTGTCGTTCCTGAGCGAGTCCGGCGGAACGACCACCGGCGGCAACTGGTTCGTCCCCTTCCTTCTCGCGATGATCCTTCCCGCATATGCGATCTCGTCGTTCGACGCGACCGGAAACGCCTCCGAGGAGACCAAGGACGCCGCCCGCAAGGCGCCGATGGCATCGGTCATGGCCAACGTCTCCTCCTACGTCGTCGGCATCTTCATGGTCGCGCTGATCATGCTCGCCATCCAGGACCTCCCGGCGGTCATGGAGAGCACCACCCCGGTCAAGCTGATCCTCGACACCGCGGTCGGTGCCGCGTTCGCGAACATCTTCGAAGCCGTCGCGATCGTCGCCCTGTTCGCCGCCCTGGTCATGCTGCAGCTCACCGGCATTCGCGTCCTGTGGTCACAGGCGCGCGACGGCCAGATCCCCGCGGCCTCCTGGCTGCGCAAGGTCAGTGCCCAGCGGATCCCGATCAACGCGACCCTCACGATCTTCGCGATCTCCGTGGTGTTCGCGCTGTGGTCCTCGCTGCTGTCCGTACTCGCAGCGATGACGGCACTCGCCTGGGGAATGGCCTACGGTGTCGTGGTCGTCGTCGGCTTCTACGGACTGGTCAAGCGCAAGCTGCCGTCCCACCCGTGGCACTACGGCATCGTCAGCCCGGTCATCTTCGTTCTGGCGATCGCCTGGTCGGTCGTGCTGTGCGCGCTCCTGATCTACTCCGACCCCACCCATGTCGGCCTCGGCATGCTGCTGGTCATCGCGTCGGGCGCCGTCATCTACATGCTGATCCCCAAGAGCAGGCGCGGGAAGTCCATCGACACCCAGGCCGGACACCTCTGACAACCCACTTTCCCGATCACCGACCCACATTCGAAAGGACTTTCATGTCTTCCACGCTTCGTTCCGTCACCAACGTCATCGACGGCAAGGCCGTGGCAGGATCCTCCGAGCAGGTGCGACAGGTCCGCAACCCGTCCACCGGCGAGGTTGTCGCCGAACTCCAGGAATCGACCGTCGAGGACGGCTACCGCGCCGTCGACGCGGCCCGCGCCGCGTTCCCCGCCTGGGCCGCGAAGACGCCCGGCGAGCGCTCGCAGATTCTGCACGACCTCGCCAACCTCCTCGAGGCGAACCTGGACGAACTCGCCGACCTCGAGACGCTCGATGCCGGCAAGCCGACGACAGCGGCGAAGGGTGACGAGCTTCCCGGGATCGTCGCGGCGTTCCGGCACTTCGCCGGAGCGGGCCGGGCATTGTCCGCGCAGGCCGCCGGGGAATTCACCGCCGGCAACACCAGCTTCGTCCGGCGAGAACCCCTGGGCGTCGTCCTCGGCATCACACCGTGGAATTTCCCTCTCTGGCAGGCAGTCTGGAAACTGGCCCCCGCACTGGTCGCCGGCAACACCGTGGTCGTCAAGCCGGCCGAGCTGACCCCGCTGGCCACCACCCGGTTCGCGGAGCTCGCGCAGCAGCTGCTGCCCGCGGGTGTCCTCAATGTCGTGCACGGCAAGGGCAGTGTGGTCGGGGACGCTCTCGTTCGTCACCCCGACGTCAACCTCGTCTCCTTCACCGGCTCGACGTCCGCCGGACAGCGGATCGCCGAGGCTGCGGGTGCCACACCCAAACGGCTGGTGCTCGAGCTGGGCGGGAACGCTCCCGTCGTCGTCTACGACGACGTCGACCTCGAGGCCGCACTCCCGATCCTCACCAACGGCATCCTGTTCAACGCCGGCCAGGAGTGCATGTCGGCAACCCGGCTGCTGGTGAGCGAGACCATCCACGACACGTTCGTCGCGGCGCTGGCCGACAGCCTGCGGGCGGCCCGGATCGGCGACGCCGCCGACACGTCGACGGTTCTCGGACCTCTCATCTCGGAGGGCCAGCGCGCCCGCGTCGCCGAGCTCGTCGACGGCAGGCCGGACCACGCGCGGGTCGTGACCGGCGGCAGGATCGTCGACGGTCCCGGCTACTTCTACGAGGCCACCCTCATCGACGGTCTGCAACAGGACGATCGGCTGGTGCAGGAAGAGATCTTCGGCCCGGTGGCGACGGTCCAGACGTTCACGGACGAGGCGGACGCCCTGGAGAAGGCCAATGCGGTCGAGCAGGGACTCGCCGCGTCGGTCTGGACCCGCGACATCGGCCGAGCACTGCGGAACGTCAACGCGATCGAGTCCGGGGTCGTGTGGGTGAACAACCACATGGCGGTTGGCCCGGAAGGACCACTCGGCGGTTTCAAGGGCTCGGGCTACGGCAAAGAGGGCGGCGCGGCCGGTCTCGAGGAATTCACCCGGGTCAAGCACGTCATCGTGAGCCTGTCGTGACGGCGCCGAGCCGCCACGGCACCGCGTGGGGCACGTGGGTGCCGGCAGAGCCGGAAGACGCGGTCGGACGGGCGATCCGGCGGATCGACCTGCGCAGTGGAACGGCATCGCCCTGGGCGCACGCCACCATGGTCGTGCCATCACGAGGGCGCACGTGCTGGTTGGTGACGCTGTGGGACGGCAACGTCGACGTGTGGCGGGTCGACGACACGACCGCGAGATACGAGTTCGATTTTCGCACTCGGACCGACTAGACCATCTCCACCCCTCCGACCCGAAAGGAATAGCGCGTGACAGTCCTTGCCATCGACCAGGGCACGTCCGGCACGAAGGCTGTCGTCGTCTCCGAGGACGGCGACGTCCTCGCGATCGCCGAAACACCGGTCCGTCCGGCATATCTCTCCGCAGGCGGCGTGGAGCAGGACCCGATGGAACTGCTGGGTTCGGTCCTCGAGGCGGGACGGAGCGCGATCGCGAAAGCGGGTGTGCACGTCTCCGCCGTGTCCCTCGCCAACCAGGGCGAGACCGTCCTGGTGTGGGACCCGGACACCGGCCGACCCCTCAGTCAGGCCGTGGTGTGGCAGGACCGCCGGTCGGACCAGCTGTGCCGCACCAAGTCCGAGTCCAAGGCATGGGTCGAACAGCGGACGGGCCTCGTGCTCGATCCCTATTTCTCGGCGCCGAAGATGCAGTGGCTGCGGCAGAACGCCACCACGGCGGGGGTGGTCACCACGACGGACACCTGGATCGTGCACTACCTGACCGGGGAGTTCGTCACCGATTCCGCCACCGCCAGCCGTTCGCTGCTCACCGACCTCGACACGGTCGCGTGGGATCCGCAGCTTCTCGAGTTGTTCGAACTCTCCGCCGAGCGGATGCCTGCCATCGTCGCCAACGACGTCGTCGTGGGGACCACGGATGTCTTCGGATCCGACGCTGCCGTCGGCGGTCTCGTCGTCGATCAGCAGGCGGCCCTGCTGGCGGAGCGGTGCTTCGACGCGGGCACCGCCAAGTGCACGTTCGGCACCGGGGCGTTCCTGCTGGCCAACACCGGCACGCTCCCGGTCCGCTCGGCCGCCGGGTTGGCGTCCTGCGTCGCGTGGAATGTGCGCGGGAAGACGTCGTACTGCGTCGACGGCCAGGCCTACACCGCCGCCTCCGCCATCCGGTGGATCCAGGACCTCGGCTTGATCGAGTCGGCGCGCGACCTCGACAGTGTGGCCGCACACGATTCCGGTGGAACGTATTTCGTGCCCGCACTGGCCGGCCTCGCCGCACCGTGGTGGCGGCCGGACGCGACGGCATCGTTCTCCGGGATGACGTTGTCCACCGATCGGTCCCAGTTGGTGGCCGCCGTCCTCGAGGGGCTGGCGGCGCAGACGGCAGAGCTGGTGTCTGCCGTCGAAGGTGACCTGGGCGCTCCCCTCACCCGGCTGCGAGTGGACGGCGGGCTCACTCGGTCCCGCCGCCTCATGCAGGCCACGGCCGATCTGACCCAGATCCCCCTCGACGTCTATCCGTCGTCCCACGCCACCGCTCTCGGTGCGGCGGCCTGCGCCAGATTGTCACTGAACCCCGACCTGTCCCTGGAGGACGCGGTAGCCGACTGGGAACCGGCGACCACCTACGAGCCGCGGTGGTCGGTCGACCGCGCGGCAGAATTCCGACACCACTGGCGGGCGGCCGCACGAGCGGCGCTGCCACAGGAGAAAAGCGATGACTGACACCCCTCCGCCCCCCGATTACGATTTCGTCGTGCTCGGTGCGGGCATCGTCGGCTCGGCGATCGCGCGGGAGCTGGCCGGATATCACCACAGCGTGGCACTCGTCGAGGCGCGGGACGACGTGGGCGACGGGACGAGCAAGGCGAACACGGCGATCCTGCACACCGGATTCGACGCGAAGCCGGGCACACTCGAATCCCGCATGGTGAGCCGCGGTTACACGCTGCTCTCCGAATACGCCCAGCAGACCGGGATTCCCGTCGAACGCTCGGGCGCCATCCTCGTCGCGTGGAACGACGAGGAACTGGCCGCACTGCCAGGCCTGCGCGACAAGGCCGCCGACAACGGCTACCCCCACTGCGACATCATCGACGCCGACGAGATCTACCGGCTCGTGCCCGCGCTCGGTGACGGCGCGCTCGGCGGACTCACCGTCCCCGACGAGTCGATCATCTGCACCTGGACCACCAACCTCGCACTGGCGACGGATGCCGTCGCCCGCGGAGTGACGCTGCGGACGCGGACCCGCGCCGAATCGGTGACCACCCTGGCCGAGCGGACGATCCTGCACACGTCGAGCGGCGACATCGGCGCGCGGTGGGTGATCAATGCCGCCGGGCTGGGAGCCGACTACATCGACAGGGAATTCGGCTACGACCGATTCCACGTCACCCCGCGGCGCGGCGAACTGCTCGTCTACGACAAGCTCGCACGACCGCTGATCGACAAGATCGTGCTCCCCGTCCCGACGTCCCGCGGCAAGGGTGTTCTGGTCAGCCCGACGATCTACGGCAACGTGATGCTCGGGCCCACCGCGGAAGACCTCACCGACCGTTCCGCGACGGCGACGTCGGAAGCCGGCTTCGAGTTCCTGCTGGACAAGGGCGCCAAGCTGATGCCGCGCCTGCTCGAGGAGGAGGTCACCGCCACGTACGCCGGACTCCGTGCCGCCACCGACCACGGCGACTACCTCGTCGAGGTCGACCACGATCGGCGTTACGTCCTGGTCGGTGGAATCCGCTCGACCGGGCTGACGTCCGGAATGGCGGTGGCCGAGCACGTCGGCGAACTGCTCACCATGGCAGGCGTTCTCGACAGCGCACGCACCGAATTGCCGCCGCCGCCCCGGATGCCGAACATCGGCGAGGCATTCACTCGCCCGTATCAGGATGCCGAACTCATCGCTCGTGACAGTGAATACGGCAGGGTGGTCTGCTTCTGCGAGCGCGTCACGGCGGGTGAGATCCGCGACGCGTACCAGTCGCTGATCCCCCCGGCCGGACTCGAAGGGCTCCGTCGCCGCACCCGGGCGATGAACGGCCGGTGCCAGGGCTTCTTCTGCGGCGCCGAGGTCGGTTCGCTCGTCGCTGCACACCGATGCGCCGCCGGTTCGCCCGAGGCGGCCGAGACCAGGAAGGAAGCCGTCCGATGAGCGCTCCCGACACCTCACGCACCGTGATCACCGCCGAGGTCGCCATCGTCGGCGCAGGTCCCGCCGGGTTGGCTGCGGCCACACAGCTCGGAAAGGTCCACGGGCGCAAGGCTCTCGTCCTGGACCGTGAAAGCCGTGCGGGTGGGATCCCGCGCCATTGCGATCACCCCGGCTACGGCATCCGAGACCTGCACACGTTCATCGGCGGCCCGGCCTACGCCGAACGCCTGGTGCGGGAGGCGAAGTCCGCGGGCGCCGACATCATGCCGAACGCGATGGTGACGGCGGTGCATCCGGACGGCGCGCTCGACATCACCTCACCCGCGGGTCTTCTCCGCATCGAGTCCAGGGCACTCGTCCTGGCCACCGGTGCCCGCGAGCGTGCCCGCCCGGCCCGCATGATTCCCGGCGACAGACCGTCCGGGGTCTACACCACCGGACAGCTGCAGAACATCGTGCACCTGCATCACGGACGGGTCGGAACGCGCGCGGTGGTCGTCGGCGGCGAACTGGTGAGCTGGTCCGCGGTCATGACGCTGAAGCACGCCGGGTGCAGGACCGTGCTCATGACGACGCAGTACCCGTCGCCGGAGTCCTACGCCGCCTTCACCATTCCCGGTAAGGCGTTGTTCCGGTTCCCGATCGCCACCCGCACCCGCGTCGTGCGGATCATCGGTCACGGGAACCTGGAGGCGGTCGAGATAGAGAATCTCGACACCGGCGCACGCGAGATCGTCGAGTGCGACACGGTCGTCTTCACCGGCGACTGGATCCCGGACCACGAACTCGCGCGCACGGCGGGTATCGCCATCGACCCCGGAACGAAGGGACCGCTGGTCGACACCGCTCTGCGGACCAGCCGGCCGGGTGTCTTCGCCGCGGGTAACGTCCTGCACCCGGTCGACACCGCCGACATCGCAGCCCTCGACGGCACGTTCGTCGCAGACCGGGTGGCCGCGTTCCTCGACGCCGGCGAAGCGATCGATCCAGGTGCGACCGCGGTACGCATCCTCGCGGCCCCGCCGTTCCGCTGGGTTTCCCCTGGACTGCTCCGGGCAGGCGACCCCGCCCCACCACGCCGGCGCCTGCTGCTGTGGACCGATCAGCTGGTCCGGTTCCCGAAGGTGACTGTCTCGCAGCGGGGTCGCGTCGTCGCGACCACGCTGCTGCCGTGGGCCGCGTCACCGGGGCGGGTCTTCCGCGTGCCGTGGTCGATCATGGATGCCGTCGACCCGGCACTGGGGCCTGTGACCGTCGGTCTGGCCAACGCACCTCGTCGGGGAACCACGCCCAATGCGGTCGGGGAATTCATTCCGACCCGCTGCAGCTGAGCACACCCCGCCACCCATCTTCGTTCAGCACCATCTCGCACACAGATTGTCGACAATAAACCTCGATCGATCGGAAGACTCATGACGGAAGTACAGGGCGGTTTGCACGGCCCCGAGATGCGGCGGGCCATCACGGCCGCCGCGATCGGAAACTTCATCACCTGGTTCGACTTCGCCGCATACGGATTCCTCGCCGTTCTACTCGGCAGGATCTTCTTCCCCTCCGAAAATCCGGCGACGAGCCTGCTGGCAACGTTCGCCGCGTTCGGAGTCGCGTTCCTGATGAATCCGATCGGCGGCTTCGTCTTCGGACGGCTCGGAGACAAGGTCGGCCGCAAGAAGATCCTTGCGACAGTGATCATTCTGATGTCGCTGTCGACGTTCGCGGTCGGCCTGCTGCCGGGATACGCCACCATCGGCCTCGCGGCCCCGGCACTGCTGGTGACACTGCGGATCATTCAGGGTTTCGCCGCCGGCGGTGAACCCGGCGGTGCGGCGACGTTCCTCGTCGAGTCCGCAAAACGTGGCAGGCGGGCGCGCACCGTCAGCTTCTGGCACTGCTCGAGTTATCTCGCCAACGCGGCGGCCTCGGTTCTCATCCTCGGCCTCAACGCCGCACTGAGCGAAACGGCGATGTTCGAATGGGGCTGGCGGATCCCCTTCCTCATCGCGGGACCGCTCGGGCTGGTCGGTCTCTACATTCGTCTGAAGCTCAGCGACACTGCGGAATTCGAACGACTCCAGTCGTCGGGAGAAGTCAGCGAGTCTCCGGTCAAGGATGCCCTCGCGACCAGTCGCCGGCAGATCGTGCAGGTGGTCGGGTGTATTGCGCTGCAGGCCGCGGCCTTCTACTTCATCTTCGTCTACATGGAGACGTATCTACAGTCGGAAGTGGGATTCTCATTCGGTCTGGCCTCCGCGTCGACGGTCACCTGCCTGTGCTCGGCGGCCGTCGCCATCTTCGTGTTCGCCCGCTTCTCCGACCGCTACGGCCGCAAACCGGTGATCATCCTCGGTGCCGTCTCGAGCACGCTGATCGTCTATCCCGCGTTCATGGTGTTCGCGACGGGGAATGTCCCCGCAATCGTCGTTGCGCACGCCGCGATGGGGATCTGCCTCGCCATGTTCATGTCCGCGTCGGGCGCAGCGATGGTGGAGATCTTCCCGAGTCGTGTTCGGTACGCAGGATTCTCGATCGGATTCAACATTTCGGTGGCAGTCTTCGGCGGCACCGCGCCGTATGTGGCGACGTATCTGATCGCGGCAACCGGCAGTCCGTTGGCGCCCTCGGTCATTCTGATCGTGACGGGCGTGATGGCCATTGTGGCGGCGGCAACGCTGCACGAAACCGCGGGCCGGAAAGTCGATGCGCGGGCGGAGGCGGAGCCCCTCCGCCGCGATCCCATCACCGTCGGCGAATAGCAGCCGAAGAACCCCGGCCGATCCCTTGACACCACCGAGGATCGACCTTAGATTTGACATCGTTCTCTTGTCGACAATCGCCAATTTAACAATTGTCGAAGGCCAGAGCGAGTTCCCGGAAGTTCACCAGTCGAGGACCCCACAACGGGCATCGACCACCACCACCGAACAAGGACACGACATGACCAAGAAGCTGGGTGGCATCCTCGCCGCCGTCTCCACTCCCTTCGCCCAGGACGGCTCCGTCGACGAAGGCGCACTGCGCAACCACGTCGACTTCCTGATCGAGAACGGACTGCACGGCCTGGTCCCCGGCGGCAGCACCGGAGAGTTCGCAGCACTCACGCTCGACGAGCGCAAGCTCGTCAACACGGTCGTCATCGACCAGGCCGCCGGTCGCGTGCCCGTCGCACCCCAGACCGGCTCCACCCGCACCGCGGAGGCCATCGAACTGTCCCGGCACGCAGCCGACGCAGGCGCCGACGCCGTCCTGCTGGTGCAGCCCTTCTACGAGGCCCCCACCCGCCACGAGGTCATCGAGTACTTCGCCACCGTCGGCGAAGCGGCGAACATCCCGGTGATCGCGTACAACCTGCCGGGTGTCACGGGAATGAATCTGGATCGCCCGTTCTACCGTGAACTGCTGGAACGCACGGACGCCGTCCGGTACATCAAGGACACGTCCGGGTCGATCGAGCAGGCCTTCGACCTCATCTTCAACCTCGGCGACGCCATCGACACCTTCGTCGGCTGGGACACGATCGTGCTGCCCGCCTTCTCCGCCGGTGCCGCCGGTTCCATCTGGGGTGCGCCCAACTTCGCCCCCAAGGAGTGCGTCGCGATCTACGAACTCGCCAAGGCCGGCAAGTACACCGAGGCCCTCGAAATCTTCAAGCGGCTGTGGAACGTCCTGGACTTCCTCGGCAAGGAAGGCTATGCCGTGGCCACCAAGGCCGCCGCTCAGGCCGTCGGCGTGGACCTCGGAGTGCCCCGCGCACCGTACGGTGAACTGCCCGCGGACAAGAAGGAAGAGCTCACCAAGCTCATCGCCGAGACCGGCCTCACCTACGCCCGCTAGTCACCACCAAGAAGACCGCGCGCGTTCATCACGGAGTGACCCTTCCCCGACACGTGCGCAGAGGCCGGCAGCAATCACCCCCGCTGCCGGCCTCGCCTCTCGCCCGCAGGCGCAGAGAAGTTCAGCCCTGGCAGGGTGGAACCAGGCCACCGCAACGCAGACGAACACACGGAGGAAGATCGTGCGCTGGAGTCGAGTAGTCAACGTAGTGAAGTGTCACGTCGGGGGCGAAATCAACAACGTCGTCACCGGCGGAATCGGCGACGTCCCCGGCGCCACGGTCTTCGACAAGATGAAGCACTTCCGCGAGCATCGCGACGACCTCCGTCAGCTTCTGCTCCACGAGCCGCGGGGCTCGGTGACCCAGTGCGTCAACTTCGTCGTCCCGGCGACCGACCCCGAGGCCCAGATGGGTTACGTCATCGCCGAGTCCACGGAGTACCCGGCCATGTCGGGCAGCAACACCATGTGCGTCGCCACCGCATTGCTCGAAACCGGCATGATTCCCATGGTCGAACCGGTCACCGACATCATGCTGGAAGCACCCGCGGGGCTCATCCGCATTCGCTGCACCTGCGAGAACGGCAAGGTGACGAGCGTCGAGTTCGAGAACCAGCCCGCGTTCGCCTACGAGATCGGGGTGCCGCTCGAACTCGACGGCTACGGCACATTGACCGTCGACGTGGCGTGGGGTGGCATGGCCTACGTGCTCGCCGACGCCGACCAGCTCGGATTGAAGTTGCAACCCGACGAGGCCCGCGAAATCTGCGACCTCGGACAGAAGCTCAAGACCGCCGCCGTCGAACAGATCCCCGCGGTGCACCCGACCAATCCCGAGTTCGCGGGAATCACCCAGACCGAGTTCGTCGGCCCCCTCTCACGCACCGACGGGGTGCTGACCGCCCGGAATGCCGTGGTGGTCTCCCCCGGCCGACTCGACCGCTCGCCCTGCGGCACCGGCACGTCCGCTCGACTGGCGGTGCTGAAGGCGAAGGGCCTCATCGAGGTCGGGGAGAAGTTCGTCCACGAATCGGTGATCGGCAGTCGCTTCGAGAGCCGGATCGACAGACTGACGAAGGTCGGAACGTACGACGCCGTGGTCCCCCGCGTCAGCGGCCAGGCGTACATCACCGAACTCAGCCAGGTCGGGCTTGACCCCGCCGACCCGTTCCCGACCGGCTATACCCTGTCTGACACCTGGCCGACCAGCCACTGACCCGCACGTGAGTGGGAAAGTGTGCTCGGGCACTCTTTGCCACTCACGTGGGGATGAGGGGTTTGACGGCGCGGCCGAGGAACTCGACGAATCCCAGCAGATCCGGTTCGTCCTCGGTCGGCGCGAAAGCCACCGACGTCGCGCCCAGGCGGGCGAGCCTTCGCACCTCCTCGGCGACGGTGTTCGCGTCACCCGCGACCCCGATTCCGGTGTCGGCCGGCTTCTCCCACCGCGCCAGTTCCTCGTCCACCCGTTGCCGTGCGCCCTCCCCGGTGGCGGCGATCTTCGGGACGACCAGGTGATGCGATGACACCCCGTCGGCTCCGATTTCGTCCAGGATCAGGTCGCGGACCCTGCGGATGTCGTCGTCATCGACCGCGGACGCGAGGAGGTTGCCGTCACCCAGACGCGCCGCCAGGCGGACCGACTTGGGACCTTCGCCGCCGAGCATCAGCGGAACCCGTTCGGTGGGAGGCCAGTCGAGCTTCACCCCGTTGAGCCGGACGTACCGCCCCTGCGTGCTCACCGACTCACCGTCCAGCAGTGCCCGGAGCGCCACCGTGTACTCCTCGAGGAGAGTCATCGGCGACGCCGCACGCGCACCCACCTGCTCCATCCATCCCTGCACACCGTGCCCGATACCCGCGATCACTCGACCGGGAAACAACCGAGCGAGCGTGGCGATCTCCATCGCGGTGAGCGCGACATTGCGCAGCGGGACGGGCATCAACCCGACGCCGACGTGGATTCGCTCCGTCCACGCGAGTGCCGCGGCCGCCGCAGCCACGCCGCTCTCCTTGAAACAGTCTTCCCACAACCAGATCTCGTCGAGGCCACTGTCCTCGGCCACCCGCGCGAAGTCCTTCAACTTCTCGGGTTCGATCGTCGGGATGAACGTCACGCCCAGTCGCGGCACCGCAGTCGTCATCGATCCATCATGGAGGATGACACCCGGCCGTCGCGGAGCATCGCCATCATTCGCGTGGCGGCGCGGTGCTGGATTCGCGCGGCGGCGCGGTGCTGGATTCGCGCGGCGGCGCGGTGCTCGCGCGGACGACCAGCGACGTCTTCATCAACGATCGTGTGCGGGTGCCGCCGCCCAGCCGATCGAGCAGGATCGTCGCGGCCGCGCGGCCCTTCTCGACGATCGGTTGATGAATTGTGCTGAGACCGAGAAGCTCTGCGACGGGTGCGTCGTCGAAGCCGATGACGGACATGTCGTCGGGCACCGTCAGGCCGCGCTCGCGTAACACCTGCCACGCCGCCACCGCGTGCACGTCGGACGTCGCCACCAGGGCGGTCGGCTGAGCGGCGTCGAGCAGGATCCGGGTGGCCTCGGCACCGGCGGCGCGATCGATGTTGCCCGCCACGACGATCGACAGTTCCTCCACCGGGAGGTGGTGGTCGCGGGCGGCGGCGAAGTAGCCGGCGAGCCGCTCCCGCGCGTTGCGTTCGGTCGCCGCGCCGACGTCGTCCGCCGTGACCATCCGGCAGTCGGAATCCTGGCCGAGCTTGTCGACGATGATCCCGATGCGTCGATGGCCCAGGCTCAGGATGTGGTCCATCTGCAGGTAGGCGCCGTGGCGGTCGTCGATGGCCACGAACGGCAGTCCCGCGCTTCTGGGCGAATCGACGACGACGGCGGGGATACCGCGCGCGATGATCGCCTCGACCAGGGGATGACCGTCGGGGACGTTGTGGATGACCACGCCGTCCACGAGTCCACGGAGAACCAGCGAGTTCGGTGGTGAATCCGGGGATCCACCACGTGAGGCCGGAAACAGGGTGAGGGCGATGTCGGCCGAGTTCCCGATTTCCGCGATGCCCTTCATCAGCAGGGTCACGGACGGATCCTCGAGCGCTTGAACCGGGGAATCGGGCACGATCACCCCGACCGCGCCGATCCGTCCCGACCGCAGACTGCTCCCGGCGATGTTCGGCCCGGCGTAGCCGAGTTCCGCGGCGACGGAATAGATGCGTTCCCGTTGTGTCGCAGAGACCTTCGACGATTTGCTGAAGGCGTAGGAGACGGTGGCGACCGATACTCCGGCCGCTCGGGCGACGTCTTTCATCGTGACCAAGTGGTGCTCCCTCGTCGGCGATCATCGGCCGCAACCGGCCGTTGCGCACCGGAGCGCACAATTGGCAAAGCCCGATCCTAGTCCGCGTCCGGACGCGTCCCACGTTCCCCTCGGCATCAGCCATTGACAGCTCCCCAGCCGGTGATACGATTCACCACCATAAGTTAATCGTTTCACCATTTCCGGTTTCACCATCCCTGGGAGCACTCATGACCAAGGTCCTCTACCTGTACGGCGGCTGGCCCGGCCACCATCCGTACGACATCGCCGCATGGGCACGCGAACTGTTTTCCGAGCTGAACTACCAGGTCGAGGCGTCGCAGGACATCTTCACCCTCGATCGCGACCTGACCGGATACGACCTGATCGTGCTCGGCTGGAACAACGCGCTCACCACCGAAGACCTGAGCGATTCGCAGGAGAAGAACCTGCTCGACGCCGTCGCGGCCGGAACCGGGGTCGCGGCGTGGCACGGCGCCGCCGCCGCGTTCCGGGCGAGCCTGAAGTACCACTTCCTCCTCGGCGGCGACTTCGTCGAACATCCTGCGGGAGAGGCCTTCCCGCAGCCGTACAAGGTGAGCATCACCGACCGCGAGCATGAGGTGACCGCCGGTGTCGAGGACTTCGCGGTGGCGTCCGAGCAGTACTACATGCACGTCGACCCGAACAACCGGGTGCTCGCGGAGACCGAGTTCAGCGGCGAGCACCTGCCCTGGCTGGAGGGCCTGCGCAGCCCGGTGGCGTGGGTGCGCCAGTGGGGCGCCGGCCGGGTCTTCTACCACTCGATCGGCCACACGCCGGCAGACCTGTCGGAGCCGAACGTGCGCCGACTGACCAAGCAGGGACTGCGCTACGCCGCCCGCGTAGCGAACTGACACAGCAAGGAGAAACGATCATGGCGAAATTGACCGGCGGGCAGGTGGTCGCCCAGGTCCTGAAGCAGTACGGCGTCGAGTACGTGACCGGGATTCCCGGCCACGGGATCTGGTCGCTCACCGATGCGTTCCTGGAGAAGGGGTCCGAGATCCCGTTCATCCAGGTCTACCACGAGCAGAGCGCCACGCACCTCGCGGACGGGTACTACCGGGTGTCCGGGAAGCCGATGGCCGCGGTGGCGTCGATCGGGGCGGGCGCGGCGAACACCGTGCTCGGTCTCGCGACCGCGTACAGCGACTCGACGAGTCTGCTGTGCATCACCGGCGGGCCGCCCACTCACATGCGCGGGCGTGGTCTGCTCCAGGAACTGGAGCGGCACACCGACAACGGCTTTCCGCAGGTCACCGACGCAGTGTCGAAGCGCAGCTGGGTCGCCACCCGCGTGGAGGAACTGCCGTTCATCATGCACCGTGCGTTCAGCACCATGCTGACCGGTCGCCCGGGGCCCGCGCACATCGAGGTGCCGATGGACGTGCAGGCCGAGGCCGCCGACGTCTCCCTTCACGACCTCGCACGGCGGCTGCCGGTCGGGCTCCAGCAGCCCGACCCGTTGGCGATCGACAAGGCCGTCGACGTGCTCCGTGACTCACGCCGGCCGGTGATCGTCGTCGGCGGCGGCGCCATCACGTCCGACTCGGCCGACGAGGTGCTCGCCCTCGCCGAGGCGTGGCAGATCCCCGTGGTCACCACGTGGAACGGCAAGGGCGCGTTCCCCGAGGACCACGCCCTGTTCGCGGGCAGCGTCGGCCAAACAGGAACGATCGTGGGCAACGCCGTCGCCTCTCGCGCCGACGTGGTGATCTCCATCGGATGCCGGTTCACCGACTGGTCTTCCTCCAGCTACGCGCAGGGAGTCACGTTCTCGATTCCGCCTGCCAAGCTCATCCACATCGACATCGATCCGCACGAGATCGGCAAGAACTACCCGGCCGAGGTCGGCATAGTCGCCGACGCCAAGCCGACCGTCGCCGCGATCGTCGCCTCCCTCCCCCGCAGCAGCGCCGACCGGTCCGAATACCTCGCCGAACTCGAGCAGCTGAAGGCCGAGTGGGAGACCAAGCTCGCAGGCCGGCGCGATTCCGACCGGTTCCCGTTCACCTCCCAGCGCCCCCTCGGCGGTCTGCGGTCGGTGATGGAACGGGACGGCATCATCGTCGCCGGCTCCGGCAACACCCAGGGCGCCGTGAAGCAGACGTTCCCGGTGTATCACCCGCGCACCCACCTGACGTCCGGCGGATTCTCGTCAATGGGCTGGGCCGTGCCCGCCGCGATCGGCGCCAAGCTCGCCGCCCCTGACCGGCAGGTGGCGTGCGTGCTCGGTGACGGCGACTTCCTCATGACGTCGCAGGAGATCGGTGTCTGCGTGCAGCACGACATTCCGGTGGTCTTCGTGGTCCAGGACAACGCGGGCTTCATGTCCATCCGCGGTGGGCAGCGCAAGCAGACCAGCCGGCACATCGGCACCGAGTTCAATCGCCCCGACGGCACCCCGTACAGCCCCGACTTCAAGGCACTCGGCCAGTCGTTCGGACTCGAATCGTTCCGGGTGGACGACCCGGCCGACCTCGAGAGCACCTACCGGAAGGCCTTCGACTCGAAAGCGCCTGCGCTGATCGAAATCCCGACCGATCGTGATGCGGCGGGACCGTGGGTTCCCGGTTGGTGGGACTTCCCCGTTCCCGCGTACATCGAGGACGAGCGTCAGGACGAGTACTGGGCGACCCGAGCCAAGGAACAGCACCTGTGAGAACGTCCGGACACGATCAGATCGACGCGTATTCACCGCTGCGCGAAGGCGCGGTGGTCGATGTGGGCGACTCCGACACGGTCACCGCCGATGTCGTGGTCGTCGGATCCGGGATGGGTGGTTCGACGCTGGCGTGGGCGCTCCGCGATCGGGACGTCGACGTCCTGGTCGTCGAGCGCGGGCGGTTCCTCCCCCGCGAGGTGGAGAACTCGCAGGCCGCGGAAATGTTCCTCGAGGGCCGGTACAAGACCGCGGAACCGTGGTTCGACGGCAGCAACGGTGAACCGTTCCAGCCCGGCGTGTACTACTGGGTGGGCGGTAACACCAAGTTCTACGGCGGCAGCCTCCCCCGCTTCCGCGTCACGGATTTCGAGGAGACGCAGCACTACGACGGCATCTCACCGAAGTGGCCGTTCGGCTACGCCGATCTCGAACCGTTCTACGCCGCGGCGGAGCGTCTCTACCAGGTGCACGGCATCGACGGCGAGGATCCGACTGAACCGCCGCGGTCGTCTCCGTACCCGTTGCCACCGCTGCCGCACGAGCCGACGATCGAGCGTTTCGCGTCCTCGCTTCGTCAGCAGGGCCTGCACCCGTTCCACACACCGAACGGCATGAACCTGACCACGCAGGAGCATCGCAGGCAGTCGACGGCGTCGGACGGCACCCCGTCGCAGACCGATCACAAGAGTGAGGCGGAGAACCGCGCGCTGCGGCCCGCTCTCGAGTCGGACCGGGTGCGCCTGCTCACCGAAGCCAAGGTGACGCGTCTGCTCACCGATGCGAAGGGCACGCGAATCGTCGCCGCGGAGGCCGAGTTCCGTGGTCGCACGATCCGGATCACGGCCAACCAGTTCGTGGTCTCGGCAGGGGCGGTCAACACCGCGGCACTGCTGCTCCGATCGGCCGACGAACGGAATCCGGACGGCCTCGGCAACTCGTCAGGGCTGCTGGGCCGGAACTACATGGTGCACAACAGCACGTTCTTCATGGGCGTCAACCCCTTCCGGACGAACACGACTGCGTGGCAGAAGACGCTGGGAATCAACGACTGGTACGTCGCGGGCCCGAACAACGAGTACCCGCTCGGCAATCTGCAGATGCTCGGCAAACTGCAGGCCGCGCACGTGAAGGGGGCGCGGCCCTGGGCTCCGATGTGGGCGCTGAAGGCGGTGGTGGATCGCAGCCTCGACATCTACCTCACCACCGAGGATCTGCCGACGCGGAACAACCGGGTCCGGATCGACGGCGACCGGATCATCGTCGACTGGACTCCCAACAACACGGCACCGCACAGTGAACTGGTTCGCCGCGTCTCCGCGGCGGTCCGCAAGGCGGGGTATCCGATCATCCTCACCGAGCGGATGGGGATCGCGACGAACTCGCACATGTGCGGAACCGCGGTCGCGGGTACCGATCCGGCGGCGAGTGTCCTCGACCCCCACTGTCGCAGTCACGACGTCGACAATCTGTGGGTCGTGGACGGCTCGTTCTTCCCGTCGTCGGCGGCGCTCAATCCCGCGTTGACCATCGCGGCCAACGCGCTGCGCGTGGCGCCGGAGATCGCTTCTGCCGCAGTGTGATGTGATCCGACCACGGTTCGCCCGGCCTCGTTCTCAGAGGCCGGGCGATCGCGTGCTCACCTCGAGCCGCTCTCACCTCACGCGGGCGAGCGGAGACTCCTCGGTCTCACGGGTTTCCCCGGCCGCGCTCGCCACGAGCCCGGCGAGGACGGCGCCGGCCAGGACGACGTAGAAGGCCTGCAGGAGTCCGAACTGTTCCCCGAGCAGCCCGAGGAGCGGCGGACCGACCAGAAATGCCATGTACCCGAGCGTCGACACCGCGCTGACGCGTCGCGCGGCGTCGGCCCCCGAGTCGGCCGCCGCGGACAGCGCGAGCGGAAATCCGAGAGCGACACCGACACCCCACAACGCACAGCCGAACGCGGGGAGTACCAGGTTCCCCGCCAGGATCACGATCAGGACCCCCGCCACCGCGAGCGCCGCGGACCAGCGGACGGTCGCAGCGCGGCCGTACCGGTCGACGACGCGCCCGCCGAGCAGGCGGGCCGACGTCATCGCGGCCACGAACACGACGTAGAACGCGGCGCCGGTGGCCGATCCGACGCCGTACCCATCGACGATTCCCAGTGGCAGCCAGTCGTTGGCACTACCTTCGGCGAATGCCATGCCGAGCGCGATCAGGCCGAGGAGAACGATCCGGCTGTCCCGCCAGACGGTCGGACCGCCGGACGTGCCGGATCGACGGCGCGTGCGCCCGACCTCTCGTCCGGTGGCCGGAGGGAGTAGCGCCACGACGCTCACGCTCGACCCGAGGACCACGACGGCCAGCACCCCGAGATGCACCGGCACCGGAACGTCGAACAGTTCGGCGATCGCCCCGAGGCCGGCGCCGGCGAGCGTTCCGAGACTGAACGCACCGTGCAGCGACGGAAGGAAGCTGCGTCCCATGCGCTTCTCGATCGCTGCACCCTCGACGTTGAGGGCCACCTCGCACATGCCGAATCCCGCACCGGTGAACGCGAGTCCCAGACCGACCAGGGCCGCGATCGCGACACCCGAACCGAGCCCCACCGTGAACAGGCCGAGGCTCGCGACCGTGGCCGCGGCCGTGATGACGTGACGGGCGCCGATCCGGGCGACGACGGGACCGGCGAGCAGCAGCCCCGCCATCGATCCGATCGACAGACCGAGAATGATCAGCCCCATGTCGCCCGTGCCGACTCCGAGGGACGAGCGAATGGCCGGGGTGCGGGTCACCCAGGACGCATAGGTGATCCCCGTTCCGACGAAGATGACGAAAGTTGCTGCTTTCCAGCCGCGCTCACCTCGCTTCAACGGCGGACTCTGGGTAGGCACAGCTGTCTCCTGTTCGTCTCGGGGGATGGTTAATCGTATCACCGGGTAACGACACGAAAGGCGGTCCGGCACCTCGGAAGAGGTACCGGACCGCAGGAACCGGAAGTGCCGGACGACCTACCCGGTCGCGACCTCGTGCCTGCTCGTCTCCGATGCCGGCTTGTGGTAGCGCGGCACCAGGCGCATCAGCGCGGGACCGCCGATCGCGATCAGTGCGAGAAGGATGGCCGGCAGCAGCGGCATCCATTCGATACCGAGGTTGTCGACGACGACGGTGATCGCGGCAGGCCCGACCAGCATGCCGACGTAGCCGATCGCGTTGACCAGACCGATGTTCCGTCCCGCGTTCTCGGGATCTCGTCGCCCGGCCGCCGACAGCATGAGCGGTGCCATGCACGCCAGGCCGAGTCCCAGCAGCACGAAACCGGTGAGGGCGAGCGGCGCCGAGCCACCCAGCATCGCGAGCAGCGCACCGGCGGCGCCGATGACACCGCTCGCACCGACGATGAGTCGAGCGCCGAAGTACTCGGCCAGCTTGTCGCCGAACAACCGGCCGACGAACTGCGCTCCCGAGTAGAGCGTGACAGCCGTCGCTGCCAGGCCTGCCGTGGTGCCGACTGCGCGGCGCACGAATTCCTGACCCCAGTCCAGGACCGCGCCCTCGCTCAACATCGATCCGAGCAGGAGCACACCGAATCCGATCATCACGAGAAGTGTCGCCGTGGTGGCCGAACGCTTCCCCGGGTGCGCGGGGTCGGCGGCGCCCGGAATCTCGTCCTGGTCCGGAGGCAGCAACTCGTCAAGGGAGAGAAGCCACTTACCGAAGACGACACCGAGTACCGACAGGACCACGCCGATCGAGATGTAGGCGACGGCCGGGCTGTCGGTGAAGTGCCGGGCCAGAGCGCTGCCGACAAGTCCGAGAACGAAGCCACCCGCCGGGTAGGCGGCGTGGAACGCAGACATGATGGGCCGCCCGTAGTACCGCTCGACCTGCACACCGTGAGTGTTGAACGCCGTGTCGAAGGCACCGCGAAGCAGTCCGATGAGCACGCCGATCACCATCGCTCCGACCAGTCCGTCGAGGAACGCGAGGGGGATGTAACAGAGGGGGTAGACGACCATCGTGGGCATGGCCGTGTTTCTCGGACCGTACCGATCGATGAAGGGGCCGATGGCGAAACAGCCGACAGCGGCGCCGATACCGATCGACAGCGCGAGGAGGCCGAACTGGGAGTCGCCGCCGTCGCCTTCCCACCCGAGGTGACTACGCAACGAGGTGGTGCTCGTCGACCACATCAACATCACGGCGCCCAGCTGGAAGAAGCCGAAGAATGTCGCGATTCGCGCCTTACGCACGCGTGTATGGTCGAGCACGGGAGCGGTGCCTGCTCCATGTGTTGCCATGATTTCGTCCTTGCGGTAGGTCTCGGACCGCCGCGGGCGCCTACGGGGGTAGGCGTCCGTTCAGCGAGTAGCGAGTGCGTGAACTTTCGATCAACGCCGACTGGATGGCCGGAATCTTGGTGAAAACACTACGAAGGTGACGCGCCGCACAACAGGTACAGACCGTGTACCTCCTGCGTGCAGACTGCACAGAATGAGAAGCCGACGACAGCGTCATTGCCGTCCGCCCCGTCGAGCCACGATGGACGACCCCTCGAGCAGATCCAGCCCCTTCACCGCGAGCAGCAGACTTTGGCGGGTGGCGGCGTCGTCCAGGGATTTGCCCAGGATCGCGGCGATGCGGTCGAGCCGGTTGTACAAGGTCCGGCGCTGGATGAAGAGTTTCTCCGCCGCTTCGGTCTTGCGGCCGTCGACGGCGAGGAATGCTCGCAGTGTCGGCAACAACGGGGTCGTGGACTGCGCATCCTTCGTGAGCAATGGGCCGAGCTCGTCCTCGACGAAGCTGGCGAGCTCGGGCCCCTGCGCCAACGTCACGAGCAGACGTTCGACGCCGAGGTCGTCGAAATGCAGCATGGGTGAGGCAGGCAGGGAGCGCGACACCGCGGCGGCACTCTTCGCCTGTGTGACCGCAACCTGCAGCATCGATGCGGGCACTGCGCGGCTCATGCCGCCGCCGTGCTCCATTTTCCCGAGCAGACCCGCGAGCTCGGCGCGGGTCCGGCCGGACTCCGCCGCCACAGCCACGACGTAGTCGCCCATGTCGGCGCTGATCGCACCCGTGTCGATCTGACGGCCGGCGCGCGGACCGGACGACTCGTCGCGGGCATCCTTGTTCGCGATGACGACGACGATCTGTCCCGACCCCAGCTGGTACCCGAGTCTGCCTGCCTGGTCGACGAATTCGGCCCCGGAGAGATCGCCGATCAGCAGTCGCGTGATCAGCGCCGTGCTCCGCTGATCGTCCCTCGCTTCGCGGCTCCGGTCGGTCAGCAACGAGATCGCGACGGCCGCGGCGGCACGTTCGGTCGCGAAGGCCGCGGTGGACCGTTCGGTCGCGGGCCGGTCGGTGAAGACGTGAATCCAGCCCCACGGCTGACCACGCATCAGGACCGGTCTGCGGACGCATCCGCTGTCGTCGCTGTGGAGGCCTCGCGCGTGCCGGTCCCAGTCCTCGATGCCGGCTTCCTCGTCGAATTCGCCAACGTACGCCATCACGCGATGTGCGATGTTCTCGAGTACCACCGTGCCGTCGGTGAGTTCGGCCAGCGTCTGCACGATCGAGAGGTAGTCGGCGCCGTCCAGGAGGAGGTTCGAGAACGTGGACTCGACTTCCCGTTCGTGGGTGAGCGCCTGCAGGCGCTTGTCGGTCAGGATCTCGTGCACCTGCGACGAGACACCGGCGAACGACACCTCGCGGGCAAGGGCGATGATCGGCAGGCCGCAGGCCTGCCCTTCGGCGACCACTGCATCCGGTACGCGGTCGAACATCCGTCCCGACTCCTCGATGACGAGAGCGGCGGCCCCGGCACGAGCGGCTGCGCGGACGAACACCTGTTGAAGGGCGCCCGTGCTGCCCATTCCGAGCCCGGCGGTCAGGAGTAATTCTCCACCCCGCAGGAAGCGGGCGATATCCGAGATCTCCGACGAATGCACCCAGCGGACCTCACGGTCGAGGCTGTCCGATCCGGTCAGGACACGGGCTCCCGCGTCTTTCAGGAGATCGATGTCGAGAGCGTCGGCGACGGTGAAGACCATGCTCAATGGTACACAGAACGTGCATGAACCGACGCAAATAGTTCCCACAATGCAACTGTCGAAAACGTGTGCGGCACCGCGATGCTGAGTGGCAACAGATCCAGCCCCTCGCTCATCCGAAGGAAGCATCCCATGTCATTCGTTCTCAAGGCCGCCGTCGGTGAACCAGCGCAGCGGGCGAGCAACCCCGCCGTGGTCGACACCGTCGCCGCCGTCATCGCCGATGTCCGCGCGAACGGCGACGAGGCCGTCCGGAAGTACTCCGAGAAGTTCGACGGCTGGTCCCCCGAATCGTTCCGGCTGAGCGAGGACCGGGTGGCGGAGATCGTGAAGTCCGTTCCCGAGACCGTCCTCGACGATCTGCGATTCGCGCAGCGCCAGATTCGCGACTTCGCCCAGGCGCAGCGGGACTCCATCCAGGACCTCGAGGTCGAGACCCTGCCGGGAGTGTTCCTCGGGCACCGCAACGTCCCGATCGACGCGGCTGCCGCCTACGTTCCCGGCGGGCGCTACCCGCTGACCGCTTCCGCGCACATGACGGTCCTCACCGCGAAGGTCGCGGGTGTCGAACGCGTCGCCGCGACGACGCCCCCGAATGCCGGCGAGCCGCCGCAGATCAGTGTCGCGGCGATGCACCTTGCCGGCGCCGACGAGATCTTCGTTCTCGGCGGAGTGCAGGCGGTCGCCGCACTCGCACTGGGCACCGAGTCCATCGACCCGGTGTCCATCCTCACCGGCCCCGGCAACGCCTACGTGGCCGAGGCGAAGCGCCAGCTGTTCGGCGAGGTCGGGATCGACCTCTTCGCCGGGCCGACCGAAACGCTCATCGTCGCGGACGATCTGGCCGACCCGTTCACCATCGCCGTCGACCTGCTGAGCCAGGCCGAGCACGGCCCCGATTCGCCGTGCGTGCTGATCACCACGTCGGAGTCCGTGGGACGGGCGGTGATCGACCATATCGACGCCTTGCTCCCCGGATTGGTCACCAACGCCATCGCCGGCCCCGCGTGGCGTGATCACGGCCAGATCCACGTGGTGGACACGCTCGACGAGGCGTACCGGCTCGCCGACGTCTTCGCGTCGGAGCACGTCCAGATCCTCACCGAGGACCCCCGTCAGGCCCTGACCTCCATGCGGAACTACGGCGCCCTGTTCCTCGGCGAAGGCACGTGTGTTCCCTACGGCGACAAGCTGATCGGCACCAACCACGTTCTCCCGACGCTCGGTGCGGCCCGCTACACGGGCGGTCTGTGGGTGGGCAAGTTCCTCAAGACGCTCACCTACCAGGAGGTGCGCGACCTCGGCAGCAGCGCGAAGCTCGGCGAGGTGTGCGGCCGCCTGTCGCGGCTGGAGAAGTTCGAGGGGCACGCCCGCTCCGGCGACCTTCGCGCCGCCAAGTTCGGCAGCGCCCCGCTCCCGTGGGGCGACCTCCCGACCCGGGTGACGTCCGAACGATGACCCGCACCGAACACGACCTCCTCGGCGACCGCGAGGTCCCCGACGACGCCTACTACGGCATCCACACTTTGCGGGCGACGGAGAACTTCCCGATCACCGGCATTCCGCTGGCCAGCCATCCCGACCTCGTGTCGGCGCTGGCGTCCGTCAAGCAGGCTGCGGCGCAGACCAATGCGAGCCTCGGCCTGCTGCCGCGGCGCGAAGCGGACGCCATCGTGGCGGCCTGCGAGGAGATCCGGGCCGGTGCCCTGCGCGACCAGTTCGTCGTGGACGTCATCCAGGGCGGTGCCGGCACGTCGACGAACATGAACGCGAACGAGGTGGTGGCCAACCGGGCTCTGGAATTGCTCGGTCACCGGCGCGGCAGCTACGAGTATCTTCATCCGCTCGAGCACGTGAACATGAGCCAGAGCACGAACGACATCTACCCCACCGCAATCAAGGCCGGCCTGCAAACCGCCCTGACCAGGCTGCGGGCGGCCATGCGGGACTTGGCGGCGGAGTTCGCGGTGAAGTCGACGGAGTTCTCCGACGTCCTCAAGGTCGGCCGCACCCAGTTGCAGGATGCGGTTCCGATGACCCTGGGCCAGGAGATCGCGACGTTCGCTCTCATGATCGACGAGGATTCCCAGCGGCTCGGGGAGGCGGCGACGCTCATCTCCGAGATCAATCTGGGTGGAACGGCTATCGGGACCGGTCTCAACGCGCACCACGAGTACGCATGGCGGGTGCGCGAACATCTTGCCGCGATCACCGGAATCGAGGTGACGACGGCGTCCGACCTGATCGAAGCCACGCAGGACGTCGGGGCATTCGTCCAGCTGTCCGGGGTGCTTAAACGCACCGCGGTGAAGCTGTCCAAGATCTGCAACGACCTTCGGCTCCTGTCGTCGGGGCCGCGTGCCGGTTTCGGTGAGATCACGTTGCCGCCCGTGCAGGCAGGATCGTCGATCATGCCGGGCAAGGTGAACCCGGTGATCCCGGAGGTGGTGAACCAGATCGCCTTCCGGGTGGTCGGCAACGACCTGACGGTGACGATGGCGGCCGAGGGTGGGCAGCTTCAGCTCAATGCCTTCGAGCCGGTGATCGCGCACAGCCTGTTCGAGACGATCGAACTGCTCACGCGCGGATGCACCGTCCTGCGGGAACGC
The DNA here is from genome assembly GCF_030058635.1 of Rhodococcus sp. IEGM 1305. Taxonomy (NCBI): domain Bacteria; kingdom Bacillati; phylum Actinomycetota; class Actinomycetes; order Mycobacteriales; family Nocardiaceae; genus Rhodococcus; species Rhodococcus sp. IEGM 1305. Next base: position 8,496 of record NZ_JASHKX010000010.1, on the reverse strand, counting down.
TGCGTGGTCGGCATCGGCGCGAACATCGACCATCTGAAGAACATGGTGGACGCGTCCATCGGCGTGGTCACGGCCCTCAACCCGCACATCGGGTACACCGCGGCCACCGCGATTGCCGCCGACGCACTCGCGACCGGGCGCACCGTCGCCGCGCTCGTGCTCGAGCGGGGTCTGCTCAGTCGCGAGCAACTCGACGACGTGCTGCGGCCGGAGAACCTCACTCGACCGCTCGTGCCCTGACCGCCGCGAGCAGCTCATCCCGCCAGGATGAGCTGCTCGTGCGGGGTTGACATCCCCGGCACTGCCGCTAACCTCTAGTTATACGTATAACCATTTCACCGACTGTCGGTTCACGTCGACCCGCCCGGCAGATCCGTGACACCACTCTCTACGACCGAGGAGCAGGACCCATGAGAGACGCATCCGTGGGGGAGCCCACAGGCCCGAGCAAACACAGCTACGACGTCGTCATCGTCGGCAGCGGAATGGGCGGCGGAACGCTCGCCTACGCGCTCGCCGACTCGGGAGTCGATGTGCTTCTGATCGAGCGCGGCGACTTCCTGCCGCAGGAGAAGCAGAACTGGGACCCGCAGGAAGTCTTCGAAGGTCACCGGTACGCGAACGCCGAGCAGTGGTACGACACCGAGGGCAGGCCGTTCAGCCCCGGCACGTACTACTACGTCGGCGGGAACACGAAGCTGTACGGCTCGTCGCTGGTGCGGTTCCGGCGTGAAGACTTCCAGTCGACGCAACACGAGGCCGGCGAATCTCCCGAGTGGCCCTTCTCGTACGACGACTTTGCCCCGTATTACGCACGGGCAGAACAGGTGTACCGGGTCCACGGCGATCACACCGACGACCCGACGCTCCCCCGCGACGAACCCTTCCCCTACCCGGCGATCGGACACGAGCCACCGGTGCAGGAGGCGGCCGACGCACTGCGGCGCCTCGGGTACACGCCGTCGAACATCCCACTGGGCATCGACCTGCGCGACGGCGGCGGATGTATCCGATGCCGGACCTGCGACGGGTTCCCCTGCCGGGTGCTGGCGAAGTCGGACGCGGATGTGTGCTGCGTCCGGCCCGCCATCGCGTCCGGCTCGGTGGAACTGCTGACCAACGCGTACGCCGAGCGCGTGCTCACCGACGAGACCGGGCACCTGGCCACCGGCGTGCAGATCCGGCACCGCGGCACCGAACTCGTCGTCGATGCACGCACCGTGGTGGTGTCCTGTGGCGCCGTCAACTCCGCGGCACTGCTGCTCCGGTCGGCGAACGCCGCACACCCGGACGGTCTCGCCAACTCCTCCGGCATGGTCGGACGAAACTACATGGTGCACAACAACTCCATCATGGTCGGCGTCAACCCGCTGAAGAAGAACACGTCCGAGTTCCAGAAGACGTTGTACATCAACGATTTCTACACTCACGGCACCGCCGACCACCCCTACCCGCTGGGACACGTGCAACTCATCGGCAAGTTGCAGGGTGAGATGATCAAGGGCCAACGGCCGCTGATCCCCAAGTGGGCACTGAGCCACGCCACCGCCCGCAGCATGGACTGGTGGCTGTTCACCGAGGATCTGCCCGATCCGGACAACCGCGTCACCCTCACCGACGACGGCAACATCCAGATCGCGTGGACCCCCAACAACACTCGCGCCCACGAGGTACTCGTCAGCGAGGTGCGGAAGATCCTCCGGAAGATCGGCTATCCGTTCGTCTTCAGCCAGGGCACCGGCATCGAGGTCAACTCCCACCAGGCCGGCACCGTGCGGGCCGGAACCGACCCCGCGACCTCCGTGCTCGACGCCGACTGCCGCGCCCACGACGTCGGCAACCTGTACGTCGTCGACTCGTCGTTCTTCCCGTCCCTGCCCGTGATGAACCCTGCCCTGTCCATCGCGGCCAACGCTTTCCGCGTCGCCGAGAGCATCGCCGACCGAATCGGCAAGACCCGTTCCCACGACACCCCGGCCCAGTCCGCGTCCCTGTGACGCTTCGCCCCCACCACACCCAGAAAGCCTCTTCGATGACAACACAGAAACTCACCGGCGGACAGATGGTCGTCGACTTCCTCATCCGCGAGGGAGTCGAGAAGGTCTTCGCGATCCCCGGACACGGCAACACCGCCCTCCTCGACGCGTTCGTCGACCGAGCCGACGAGATCGAACTGGTGCCGGCAATGCACGAACAGGGCGCCGCCCACATGGCCGACGGCTACTACCGGGCCTCCGGCAAGATCGCCGCGATCTGTACCTCCATCGGACCGGGTGCGACCAACACCCTCACCGGGCTCGCGACGGCCTTCGCCGACTCGATGCCGATGCTGCTGATCACCGGCGCCGTGCACACCTACATGGAGAACCGCGGGGTGCTCCAGGAGATCGACCGCCCGCACGGCAACAACTTTCCCCGCATGGTGGAACCGGTGGTCAAGCGCTGGTGGCAGCCCAGCCGCCTCGAACAGCTGCCGGTGGCGCTCGCGCAGGCGTTCAACACCATGCACGAGGGCAGGCGCGGACCCGTGCTCGTCGACATCCCGCAGGACCTGCAGGCCGAGTACGGCGACTACACCCCAGACACCGGTGCCCGCCGTCCCGCCACCCGCGCGACCGGCGACTCGGCCGTGATCGCCGAGGCCGCACGCCTGCTCGCCGGTGCGAAACGTCCCGTCATCGTGGCCGGTGGCGGCGTCATCCACGCCGAGGCCGCCGCCGAGTTGATGGCCGTCGCCGAGCACCTCGGCGCGCCGGTGACCCATTCGTTCCAGGGCAAGGGCGCGTTCCCCGCCGACCACGACCTCTACGCGTGGCCGTGCGGCGACATGGGTTCGATCCCCGGCAACGGCGTGACCCGCACCGCCGACGTGATCCTCGCCGTCGGCTGCCGGTTCAGCGACCGCATCACGTCGTCGTACCGCCCCGGCGTCACGTTCGACATCCCGAACACCAAGCTCGTGCAGATCGACATCGACGGCTTCGAGATCGGCCGCAACTACCCGGTCGAGGTCGGCGTCGTCGGCGACGCGAAAACGTCCCTCGCCGCGCTGCGCGACGTGCTCGCCGACCTCGGGCCTGCCCTCGACTACCGCAGCACCGACTACTTCGCCGAACTGCAGGATCTCAAGGCGCAGTGGGAAGAGCACCTGCGGCCGATGCGGACCACCGACTACCTCCCGATGACCAACTCGCGGGCGATGGTCGAGATCCGCAAGGCCCTTCCGCGCGAGGGCATTCTGGTCACCGACTCGTCCAACCCCGCGAACCAGGCGTTCAACGAGTTCCCGATCTACGGCCCGAAGACCAACATCGTGGCCGGCGGCTTCTCCGGCATCGGATTCGGTGTGCCCGCCGCGATCGGCGCGCAGATCGGCGCCCCGGACACCCCGGTCCTGGCGATGGTCGGCGACGGCAGCTTCCTCCAGACCGGCACCGAGATCGCGACCGCCGCGATGCTCGGAGTGCCGCTGGTGATCGTCGTGCTCAACAACGGCGGCTGGGAGGCGATCAAGGACCTCCAGATCAGCCTGTTCGGTGAGGAACGCGAAATCATCTCCGGATGGAAGAACCTCGACGGGACACCGTATTTCGCCGACATCACCCGGTTCGCTCAGTCACTCGGCTGCAGCGCCGAGCGCGTCGAGGACCCGGAGAAGCTGGCCGACGCCATCGAGCGCGCGTTCGCGACACCCGGCCCGGTGATCATCGAGGCGATGAGCGCCCACGAGCTGCCGTGGACCGAGATGCACCCGACCGGCTGGTGGGACATCACCGTTCCCGCCTACCACGGCGAGGTCCGCGACGACTACGTCGCGCAACGCGGATTCTGATCGGAGACCGGCATGGGAGAGATCAAGCTCGGCCTGAACCTGGAGTTCGCCCGATTCGAGAACGGGTCGTTCGACTGGGCCATGGACCAGGCCGCGGAGATCGGCTACAAGTACGTGGAGCCGATGGTCTACTGGGGCCGCGAGTTGCTGAGCACGGCCGGGTACTTCCACACCCGGTCGATGCTCGACGACCCGCTGATCATGCGGGACGCCGCCGAATCACGCGGGCTGTGCATCTCCTCGCTGTCCAGTCATGCACCGCTGGCCAAGCCGGACGTGAGCGTCGACTATCTGAAGCAGTCGATCCGCTACGCGGCCGAGGTCGGTTCGCCGATGATCATGGTCGACGACGGGCCGCTGCCGACGTGGACCACCGAGGCGGAGAACTACACGCTGATGCGGTACACACTGCAGGAGGCGGCGAAGGTGGCCGAACCGCGCGGCATCAAGATCGCGATCGAGACGCACGGCGAGTACACCGCGACCCCGGAGCGGCTCGAGAAGATCATGACGCTGATCGACAGCCCTGCGTTGACCATCAACCTCGACACCGGCAACAGCTACCTCAGTGAGAACGACCCGCACGAGTGGCTCGAGCAGATCGTCGGCGGCGTCACGCACCTGCACGCCAAGGACATCGGTATCGAGGACGCGAAGAGGCTGCGCGGCAAGGTCCGCGGCATGCTCGGCTGCGCCTGCGGCGACGGCGTCATCGACTGGGAACGGATCGTGAAGACCCTCCACGACGCCGACCACGACGTCGTCCTGTCGGTCGAGTGCGGTGGTCTCGACGCCGCGAAGAAGAGCTACACCTACCTCACAGATCTGATCACCCGCACCCAGGGCAGCTGACAACGGCGTCGCCGGTCCCGCAGGTGATCTCGCGACACGCCGGATCCTGAACCGACATTCGAGTCTCCGGTGCGTCGTGTCCACCGTGCCGCCCGACGCCCCGTGTCGGGCGGCACGGTTCACCCCTACCAGTACTGCGGATGGCGATAGACGCGATCCGGGAAGAGCGTGTCATGAATACTCCTGCCCGCACCGAGGCACGTCATCGCGTGGTGATCATCGGTTCCGGATTCGGCGGCCTGTTCGCCGCGAAGGCGTTGCGCCGCGCCGACGTCGACGTGCTCGTCGTCGACCGCACCAGCCACCACCTGTTCCAGCCGCTGCTGTACCAGGTGGCGACCGGAATCCTGTCCGAGGGAGAAATCGCACCGTCGACCCGGATGGTGCTGAAGAAGCAGTCGAACGCCTCGGTGATGCTGGGGGACGTCACCGACATCGACCTGGCCGCGCGCAGGATCACCTCGACCCACCAGGGCAGAACGACCACCACCGAGTACGACAGTCTGATCGTCTCGGCCGGAGCCCGGCAGTAGTACTTCGGCAACGACCACTTCGCCGAACACGCCCCCGGCATGAAGACCATCGACGACGCACTCGAACTCCGCGGCCGGATCCTGGGCGCGTTCGAACTTGCCGAACTGTCCACCGACCCCGAGGAGCGGGCCCGCCTCCTGACGTTCGTGGTGGTCGGCGCGGGACCCACCGGGGTGGAGATGGCCGGTCAGATAGCGGAACTGGCCCACCGAACCCTCGTCGGCGCGTACCGGAACATCGACACCCGCGAGGCCCGGATCGTCCTGCTCGACGCCGCGTCCGCGGTGCTGCCGCCGTTCGGTGACCGGCTCGGGTCCACCGCCGCCGAGCGCCTCGAGAAGATCGGGGTCGAGGTGCGGCTCGGGGCGGCCGTCACCGACGTCGACGCGGACGGCGTGACGATCAAGGACGGGCGAGGCGAGACCGTCCGCATCGAATCGGCGTGCAAGGTGTGGTCGGCGGGTGTCAAAGCCAGCCCGCTGGCCAGGCAGCTGGCCGAGCAGTCGGACGCCGAACTCGACCGCGCCGGGCGGATCGCCGTCCGCGAGGACCTGACCGTGCCGGGACACCCCGAGGTGTTCGTGATCGGAGACATGATGGCGCGCGACCGCCTTCCCGGGGTGGCGCAGGTCGCGATCCAGGGTGGCCGCTACGCGGCGCAGCAGATCGCGGCCGGCGCCCGAGGACGTGACTCGTCACCCGACCGCGTTCCCTTCCGGTACCGGGACAAGGGGTCGATGGCCACGATCTCGAGGTTCCACGCGGTCGTGAAAGTCGGGGGTATCGAACTCGCGGGACTGTGGGCGTGGATCCTGTGGCTGGCCGTCCACGTCGTCTACGTCGTCGGGTTCCGGAGCCGGCTGTCCACGCTCATGTCGTGGACGTGGACCTTCCTCGGGTCGTGGCGGGGACAGATGACGGTCACCGATCAACAGGTGGTGGCACGCAACGTCATAGGCAAACTCGTTCTCCTCGACCGGGGTGAGGACGACGATGACACCGTTGTCGCCAGAGCGAGCTGACACCCGGGGGACGCACACGGTCCGGCCGATAAGCTGGCCTCGGTAACCGTGCGACGGAGAGGATCGGCATTCGTGACCACGATGCACGACGTCGCCCGAGCGGCAGGCGTGTCCCAGGCCGCGGTCTCGTACGCGTACAACCAGCCCCACAAGCTGTCGGCAGCCCGGCGCGCCCACATCTTCCAGGTGGCCGCGGAACTCGGCTACGCCGGCCCCAACCCCGCGGGACGCAACCTCCGCACCGGGCAGGTCGGTGCGCTGGGGCTGATGATCACCGACTCGTTGCGCTACGCCTTCGACGACCCGGCCACCGCGCAGTTGCTGAAAGGCATATCGGAGGTCGGTGAACTCGCCGAGGTCGCGCTGACCCTGCTGCCCTGCCCACTCGAGTCGACCCGGGTGGCCGAGGGTTCCGGCGTGCTCGTGCGGGGCGCGGTGGACGGCTTCCTCGCGTACGCGATGCCGGACGGCCACCCCGGAATGCAGACGGCGATGAGCCGCCGGCTGCCGATCGTCGTGATCGACGGTCCCAATCCCGGCGGACTGCCGCGGGTCGGAATCCGGGATCGGCAGGCCGCCAAGGAGATCGCGGAGCACGTGCTGTCGCTCGGGCACCGCCGTGTCGGGTTTCTCGTCGACCGGCTCGTCCCCGACGGCAAGGGTGGGCCCGTCGACGCCGCCCGCACCCGGGCCGCACGAGATCACGTGATGAAGGAACGCCTCGCCGGATACGCGTCCGCCTGCCGCAAATACACGGTGCCGTGGTCGTCCACCGTGGTCGTCGAAGCAGGCGGGTTCGACTACGAACTGTCGCGCACCGCCGTCGAGACGTTGCTCGATGCCGGTCCCGTGACCGCCGTCATCGCCGCCTCCGACCTGCTGGCGCTCGCGGCCATCGACGTCGCACACGAACGTGGTCTCCGGGTGCCGCAGGATCTGTCGGTGGTCGGTTTCGACGACATTCCCGCGGCCCGGGCCGCCGGACTGACGACGGTCCGGCAACCACTCGTCGACAAGGGCCGCGAGGCCGCGCAGCTGCTGCTCGACATCATCGGCGGCGGAGCGGGACGGGAAATCACACTCCCCACCGAGCTCGTCGTCCGCGCGAGCGCCGGACCCGTCCCCGCGGACCGGTAAGTTACCCTGCTGCGCCACGCAGTTCGGGATTGCCGTCGACGATGGAGTAGAGCGCCTCGGTGATCGCCTTCACCCGCGCGAGTCGCGTCAGTTCCCGCGGTACCACCAGCCAGTAGGTGCGGTGGGCGATGAAGTCGTCGCGGAGAACCGGCACCAGATCCTCGTCCAGCGCGCCGATGTAACTCGGCAGCGGAGCGATCCCGACTCCGTGCTTCACGGCCTGGTAGTGGCCCGCGATGTTGTTGGTCTGGATCTGGGCCTGGAAGTCCGGAATCAGCGCGTCGAGGATCCGCAGCGGCTCGACGTCCAGGAACGCATCCACGTACCAGATGAGCGTGTGGTGCCGGAGATCCTCGAGTGACGTGATGGGGTCGTGTGCGTCCAGGTAGCGCCGCGACGCGTACAGGCGAAGGTCGTACTCGGCCAGTTTGCGGACCACGACGGACCGCGGCGACGGACGTTCGAGGGTGACCGCGATGTCGAAGTCGCGCCCGGTCAGCAGGTCGTGAGTGGTGGACGTGACGAGTTCGGTGAACAGGTCGGGGTGCTCGGACCGTAGTGCGGTCAACCCCGGCACCAGCACGAACGACCCGAAGCCGTCCGGAGTGATGATCCGGACGGTGCCCGTCAGCCCGCCCAGGGACGACGTTTCGTCGAGAGCGGCGAGCACCGCCGATTCCACCGCCTCCGCATGGGGAACCAGTCGCCGGCCCGCTTCGGTGAGCTGCCACCCCGACACGCCACGATCGAAAAGTCTCGTGCCCGTGTCTTTCTCGAGTCGAGTGATTCTCCGCGAGACGGTCGTGTGATCGACACCGAGTCGCTTCGCCGCATCGGCGAGGCGGCCGGTTCTCGACAACTCGAGGAGGTAACGCATGTTGTCTGCGGTGAACATCGCCCTCATCCCTCGTGCAAAAGTGCAGTCCGAAGTGCCATTTTACTCGTTGACGCAGGCATTGTTGCCCAGCAGACTCGTGGGCACCCCACCTTTCCCAGGAGTGAACCCCATGGCCGTCATCTCGCATTGGCTCAACAACAAGTCCTACCCCGGAACGCGTGCCGATACCGCTCCGGTGACGAATCCGGCGACCGGTGCCGTCACCGGTCAGGTCGCCCTCG
>NZ_JASHKX010000060.1:0-26957 GCF_030058635.1 Rhodococcus sp. IEGM 1305 | reverse complement strand
AGCCGTGGGACGGACCGGCGTCGGTGTGCTTCACCGACGGCACCGTCATCGGCGCCGTCCTGGACCGCAACGGCCTGCGCCCCTCGCGCCTCTGGGTGACCGACGACGACCTCGTCGTCATGGCCTCCGAGGTCGGCGTCCTGCCGATCGACCCCGCCACCGTCGTGAAGAAGATCCGGCTGCAGCCCGGCCGCATGTTCCTCGTCGACACCGCCGAGGGTCGCATCATCAGCGACGACGAGATCAAGTCGGAACTGGCCGCCGAGCACCCCTACCAGGAGTGGCTCGACCAGGGTCTGACCCACATGGACGACCTGCCGGACCGCCCGTACACGTACATGTCGCACGAACGCGTCGTGCTGCGTCAGCTGATGTTCGGGTACACCAACGAAGAGGTCAACCTCCTCGTCAAGCCGATGGCGCTGTCCGGTGCCGAGGCGCTCGGCTCCATGGGTACCGACACCCCGATCGCCGTGCTGTCCTCGCGGTCGCGGATGCTGTTCGACTACTTCTCGCAGCTGTTTGCGCAGGTCACGAACCCGCCGCTCGACGCCATCCGCGAGGAGGTCGTCACCAGCCTCGGCGGCACCATCGGCCCCGAGCACGACCTGCTGCACCCCACCGCGGAGTCCTGCCGGCAGATCTTCCTGCCGCAGCCGATCCTGCACAACGACGACCTGTCGAAGCTCATTCACGTCAACGACGACGGCGAATTCCCGAACTTCCGCAGCGTCATCGTCCGCGGTCTGTACCCGGTTGCCGAGGGCGGCGCGGGTCTGCGCAAGGCCCTCGACGACGTCCGCTACCAGGTGTCGGAGGCCATCGCCGGCGGTGCGCGCCTCGTCGTCCTGTCCGACCGTGAGTCGAACGAGACGTACGCGCCCATCCCGTCGCTGCTGCTGACGTCGGCCGTGCACCACCACCTGGTGCGTGAGAAGACCCGCACCAAGGTCGGCCTCATCGTCGAGGCCGGCGACGCCCGCGAGGTGCACCACATGGCGCTCCTCATCGGCTTCGGGGCGGCAGCGGTCAACCCGTACATGGCGTTCGAGACCGTCGACGAGGCGGTACAGAACAACGAACTGCAGGGCATCAGCCTCGACAAGGCCATCCAGAACTACATCAAGGCCGCAGGCAAGGGTGTGCTCAAGGTGATGTCCAAGATGGGCATCTCCACCCTCGCGTCCTACACCGGCGCCCAGCTGTTCCAGGTCATCGGCCTGTCGCAGGAACTGGTCGACGAGTACTTCACCGGTTTGCAGTCCAGCCTCGGCGGCATCGGTCTCGACCAGATCGCCGCCGACGTCGCGGTCCGCCACTCCAACGCGTACCTGGACCGTCCCGAGGAGCGCGCGCACCGCGAGCTCGAGGTGGGCGGCGAGTACCAGTGGCGTCGTGAGGGCGAGTACCACCTGTTCAACCCGGACACGGTGTTCAAGCTGCAGCACTCCACGCGCACCGGGCAGTACGAGGTGTTCAAGGAGTACACGAAGCTGGTCGACGACCAGTCCGAGCGCCTCGCAGCGTTGCGCGGCCTCTTCGAGTTCAAGAAGGGCGTGCGCGAGCCCGTCCCGCTGGACGAGGTCGAGCCCGCCACCGAGATCGTCAAGCGCTTCTCGACCGGTGCGATGAGCTACGGCTCCATCTCCGCCGAGGCGCACGAGACCCTCGCCATCGCCATGAACCGCCTCGGCGGCCGGTCCAACTCCGGTGAGGGCGGCGAGAGCCCGGCCCGCTTCACCCCGGACGAGAACGGCGACTGGCGGCGGTCCGCGATCAAGCAGGTCGCGTCGGGACGCTTCGGTGTCACGTCGCACTACCTGACCAACTGCACCGACATCCAGATCAAGATGGCGCAGGGAGCGAAGCCCGGTGAGGGCGGCCAGCTGCCGGCGCACAAGGTGTACCCGTGGGTGGCCGAGGTCCGGCACTCCACGCCCGGCGTCGGGCTGATCTCGCCGCCGCCGCACCACGACATCTACTCGATCGAGGATCTCGCGCAGCTGATCCACGACCTGAAGAACGCCAACCCGCAGGCCCGGATCCACGTGAAGCTGGTGTCCGAGGTCGGTGTCGGCACCGTCGCCGCGGGTGTGTCCAAGGCACACGCGGACGTCGTGCTGATCTCCGGTCACGACGGTGGCACCGGCGCCACCCCGCTGACGTCGATGAAGCACGCGGGCGCCCCGTGGGAGCTCGGCCTCGCCGAAACCCAGCAGACGCTGCTGCTCAACGGTCTGCGCGACCGCATCGTCGTGCAGGTCGACGGCCAGCTCAAGACCGGCCGCGACGTGATGGTCGCCGCGCTGCTCGGTGGCGAGGAGTTCGGTTTCGCGACCGCCCCGCTGGTGGTGTCGGGCTGCATCATGATGCGGGTCTGCCACCTCGACACCTGCCCCGTCGGTGTCGCCACGCAGAACCCCGTTCTGCGCAAGCGGTTCAACGGCAAGCCGGAGTTCGTGGAGAACTTCTTTCTCTTCATCGCCGAAGAGGTGCGCGAACTCCTCGCCGAGCTCGGCTTCCGCACCCTCGACGAGGCCGTCGGACAGGTCGACGTCCTCGACACCACGAAGGCGCTCGAGCACTGGAAGGGCAGCAAGGCCGGCAACCTCGACCTGTCGCCGATCCTGCACGAGACCGAGTCGGCGTTCATGGACCAGGACCTGTACTGCACGGGCACCCAGGACCACGGCCTCGACAAGGCACTGGACCAGCAGCTGATCGTCCAGAGCCGCAACGCTCTCGACAAGGGCCAGAAGGTCACGTTCGAGTCGCCGATCACCAACGTCAACCGCACGGTCGGCACCATGCTCGGCCACGAGGTGACGAAGGCGTACGGCGGCGAGGGCCTGCCGGACAACACGATCGACATCACGTTCACCGGTTCGGCCGGTAACAGCTTCGGTGCGTTCGTCCCCAAGGGCATGACCCTGCGCCTGCACGGCGATGCCAACGACTTCGTCGGCAAGGGCCTGTCCGGTGGACGCCTCGTGGTGCGTCCGCCGCTGGAGACCGCGCCCGGCTTCGTCGCCGAGGACAACATCATCGGCGGCAACGTGATCCTGTTCGGTGCCACGAGCGGTGAGGCTCTGCTCCGCGGTGTCGTGGGCGAGCGATTCGCGGTCCGTAACTCCGGCGCCACCGCGGTGGTCGAGGGAGTCGGCGACCACGGTTGCGAGTACATGACCGGCGGAAAGGTCGTCATCCTCGGTGCGACGGGACGTAACTTCGGTGCCGGCATGTCCGGTGGCGTCGCGTACGTCTACAACCCGGACAAGGTGTTCGAGGACAACCTCAACACGGAACTGGTGGATCTCGAGGACCTGACGGGTGACGACTTCACCTGGCTGAAGTCCGCCATCGAGCGTCACCGCGACGAGACGGGCTCGGAGGTTGCCGCGCGCATCCTGTCCGACTGGTCGCAGCAGGTCAACCATTTCGCGAAGGTGATGCCCCGCGATTACAAGAAGGTGCTCTTGGCCATCGAGGCCGCGAAGAAGGATGGAAAGAACGTGGACGAGGCAGTGATGGAGGCAGCTCGTGGGTGATCCAAGCGGCTTCCTGAAGCACACGTCACGCGAACTTCCGGTTCGCCGGCCGGTGCCGTTGCGCCTGCTCGACTGGAACGAGGTCTACGAGGAATTCTCGCCGGACACCCTGAAGACTCAGGCCAGCCGGTGCATGGACTGCGGTATCCCGTTCTGCCACAACGGCTGTCCGTTGGGGAACCTGATTCCCGAGTGGAACGACTTGGTCTACAAGGACCGGTGGCACGACGGCATCGAGCGTCTGCACGCGACCAACAACTTCCCGGAGTTCACCGGGCGGCTGTGCCCCGCACCCTGTGAGGCGTCGTGCGTCCTGGGCATCAACCAGGACCCCGTCACCATCAAGCAGGTCGAGGTCGAGCTCATCGACCGCGCCTTCGACGAGGGCTGGGTCAAGCCGGTGCACCCGACGCGTTCGACGGGCAAGAAGGTCGCCGTCGTCGGTTCCGGTCCCGCGGGTCTCGCTGCAGCGCAGCAGCTGACGCGCGCCGGGCACATGGTCACCGTGTTCGAGCGGGCCGACCGCATCGGTGGGCTCCTGCGGTACGGCATCCCCGAGTTCAAGATGGAGAAGCGGCACATCGACCGCCGTCTCGACCAGATGAATTCCGAGGGCACCGTCTTCAAGACGGGTGTCAACGTGGGTGTCGACATCACCGCGGACGCACTGCGCGAGCAGTTCGACGCCGTGGTGCTGGCCGGCGGTGCCACCGAGGCCCGCGACCTGCCGATCCCCGGCCGCGAACTGGACGGCATCCATCAGGCGATGGAGTTCCTGCCGATCGCCAACCGCGTGCAGCTCGGCGACCTGGAGAAGCCGACCATCACCGCGGAGGGCAAGAAGGTCGTCATCATCGGCGGCGGCGACACCGGCGCGGACTGCCTGGGCACCTCGCACCGTCAGGGTGCCGAGAGCGTTCACCAGTTCGAGATCATGCCGAGACCGCCCGAGACCCGCGCCGAGCACACCCCGTGGCCGACGTACCCGCTGATGTACCGGGTCGCGTCCGCGCACGAGGAAGGCGGCGAACGCCTCTTCTCCGTGAACACGGAACGGTTCGTCGGTGCCGACGGCAAGGTGACCGCACTGAAGGCCCACGAGGTCGAGATGAAGTCGGGCCGCTTCGAGAAGGTGGAGGGCTCGGACTTCGAGCTCGAGGCCGACCTCGTGCTGCTGGCGATGGGCTTCGTCGGACCCGAGAAGCCGGGCCTGCTCACCGATCTCGGCGTCGACCTCAACGAGCGCGGCAACGTCGCCCGCTCCGCGAAGTGGGCCACCAACGTCGACGGCGTCTTCGTGGCCGGCGACATGGGACGGGGTCAGTCGCTGATCGTGTGGGCCATCGCCGAGGGTCGCTCCGCGGCCGCCGCGGTCGATGCGTACCTCGAGGGCGAGTCGGCGCTGCCGTCTCCGATCGAGACCACCACCGCCCCGCAGCGGTAGCTGTAACTGCTCGTACAACCGCACCCCGGTAGGTTTTCCTACCGGGGTGTCGGTTTATCGTGCGGGGGTCACGTTCGGTCGGTAACGTTCATTTACCGATCGTGCATCTTTAGGTCACGTCGCCCTGGCAGCATCCCGTCTGCAGGACGGCGAAGGGGAGAACAGGTTGAGGCCATGGCAATGAAACGGGTTATTGCACTTCTGACCGCAGTGGCTGCTGCGGCAGCCATCCCGGTGGTATCGGGTGTGGTGGGCACGAGCGCAGTAGCGAACGCGGACCCCTGCCCGAGTCTGTACGTGGTCGCGATTCCGGGGACCTGGGAAACGTCCACCAAGGACAATGTCAGGCCGACGCCGGGTCTGCTGTCCGCGGTGACGAACGGTCTGCCGTCGTCGATCCGCACCGACTACGTCACGTACGCCGCCACGGCCTTCCCGTGGGAGTCCGAGGTGTACGGGCGCTCGAAGGCGCAGGCGGTCAGCAATGCAAAGGGCATGCTGTCGTCGATGTCGCAGCAGTGCCCCGACACCAAGCTGTCGATCATCGGATACAGCCAGGGCGCCGACGCCGCAGGTGATCTCGCTGCGGAGATCGGCACCGGACTCGGTGTCGTCCCCGCCGACAAGATCGCGGCCGTCGGACTCGTCTCCGATCCGCGGCGGTCGCCGACCGACGCCCTCGTCGGACCTCCCGTCGCCGGCAGCGGCGCCGGTGGTCCCCGCATCGGCGGGTTCGGCTGGGTCAGCCAGAACACGCGGACCTTCTGCGCATACGGCGACCTGTACTGCTCCACGCCGAAGGAAGATTTCGTGACCAGGCTCGCCGGATTCCTCGCGCAGACGTCGGATCCGACGCCGACGCTGTTCGGCCGCTACCAGCAGGAAGCGCTCGCGATCTGGAACGACATCCTCGCCGTCGGCGGTGTGCCGGCCCTGATGGCTCAGCTGGACGAGCAGTCCAACGAGAAGCGCATCGACGAGCTGGAGCAGTTCTACAAGTCGCAGGCTCACCAGGACTACACCCGCTACGCCGTCGACGGGTCGGGCACGCCCGCCACGGCGTGGCTGAGGAACTGGTTGCGCGACATCGCGTGAGTTCGGCCGACGGCGGCAGGGGATGATGTCCGACGTGACTGACACCCCTGCCGCCGTCGTCGGCTACGACGCCTTCGTGACCGTCCGGTGGTCCGACATGGACGCCTTCCAGCACATCAACCATGCGCGGATGGTGACGTTGCTCGAGGAGGCCCGGATCGATTGGCTGCTCAGCGAGGGCAGTGAGAATTCGTCGCTCATCACGAGCGCATTCATCGCCGACATCCACGTGAAGTACCGGGGACAGTTGCGGCACTCCGACAGTCCCCTGCGAATCACGATGTGGATCGCGAAACACCGGGCGGTCGACTTCACGATCGGTTACGAGGTGCGGGGTGCGCGTACCCCGATCACCGATCCGCCCGCCGTCACCGCCACCACTCAGATGGCCGTGGCGGATGTCGATGCCCAGCGGCTACGCCGCATCACCGCCACCGAGCGGGAGTACCTGACCCGCTGGTCCCGCACGTGAGTGGGAAAGTGTGTTCCGGCACGCTTTCCCACTCACGTGCGGAGGTCGTCGGGCGCCGGTAGGGGACTGTCCGGGTCGAGGACCGCGCCGCGGCTGCGCATCGTGGTGTCGACCAGTGCCCACGCCCACGCGGCCAGCTGTTCGGTCAACGCGCCGACGTCGGTGCCGCCCGGTCGGTCGATCCACTCGGCGGACACCGACTCGACCATCCCGATCAGCGCGTTGGCCAGTGGTGTCGCGGTGGTGGGGGCACCGAGGGCGTCCAGGTAGGGGTGGAGCATGTCGGAGACAGCGGTGCTGATGGCCCGCCGCACCTCTCCGGCGGCGGGGGAGAACGACATCAGGTAGCGGTACAGGTTGGCGTGTTCGGTCACCCAGTCGAGGTGGGTGCGGGCCGCGCGGGTGAGGATGGCGTGCGGTGCGCCGTCGACGGTGATCACCGGGGCGTATTCGAGGAGCATCATCGCCGCGACCCGCCGGGCGACGGCGTTCTTGAGGTCGGTGCTGTCGTCGAAGTGCCGGTAGATGCGGGTTCGCGCGACCTCGGCGTAGACGGCCATCGTCGCGACCGACACGTCGGGGCCTTCTTCGTCGATGGCGACGAGTGCCCGTTCGACGAACTCCGAGCGCCGCTTCTCGCGTTGGCCGCGCCACCGGGCAGCGCGCCCGTCACCGGCGTCTTGCTGGGGTTTCGTCATCGAATCGAATCGTAGTCTTCCCTGTTGCTGCGTTTCCGTATACCGTCGGCATTATGCGGTACATCGATGTACCACACACTCTCCGCCTCGGACGTCGACACGTTGGGATACCCGTCTTGTCCATTCAGCTCTGCCTGTCCGGCCCCCGCAGCCCCGGGTGTTCGCCGCTCGGCTTACGCAGCAGCACGGTGATCGTCGTTCCGCCCGCGATGGCTTTCGAGTACCTCGGTGATCCGGACACCGTGGTCGCTGCGATCACGCTGCCGTCCCGCGCCCGGGTCGTCGCGTCGGATCCGGGTCGCCGGCTCGTCGTCGAGGCCGATCACGGCGTGCACGGATCGGTCTGGACGTTCGACGCGCTCAGCCAGGACGAAACGGGGCTCACCGTCGACTTCCGCTACCACCGACCCGGCAGACCGGCCGGACAACTGATCGGCGGTGTGGCCGCACCGGTGGTGTGGCAGGCACTGCGGCGCGCACAGGTGACGTTGAAGGCCCGGATCGAAACCCTCTACCACGAGCCCGCCGACCCGGCCGGTGTCGACCGAAAAAGAGCATGACGTGGAATTCTCGGCAGCGGGCAAGACGGTCCTGATCACCGGGGCGGCAATGGGGATGGGACGTCTGTTCGCCCGCCTCGCCGCCGCCGACCACGCGGGCACGGTGGTGTTGTGGGACATCGACGCCGACGCGCTCGAACGCGCGGCGCAGGAACTGCGCGAATCGGGGTGCACCGTCAGCGCACACGTCGTCGACGTCGCCGACCTCGACTCCGTCCGCACGGCGGCCGCCGAGGTGCGGGGTGCGTACGGTCGTCCCGACGTGCTCGTCAACAACGCCGGTGTGGTGCGCGGCAAGTACTTCTGGGATCACGACCACGAGTCGGACACGAAATTCGTGATGGACGTCAACACGCTTGCACCGATGTACGTCACCAACGAGTTCCTGCCCGCCATGATCGAGGATCGCGGCCGGGACTGCCGCATCGTGAACATCGCCTCGGCCGCCGGGACCGTGGCGACACCGAGGATGGCCGTCTACGCGGCGTCGAAGTGGGCTGTCCTGGGCTGGAGCGATTCGCTGCGACTCGAACTGGTCCAGGCGGGTCACGGGCACGTCAAGGTCACCACCGTGTGCCCGAGCTACATCTCCACCGGCATGTTCGATGGTGTGAAGAATCCCCTGTTCGCTCCGATCCTCAGCCCGGAGGACGTCACGGCCCGGTCGTGGAGGGCGATGAAACAGGGGAAGCCGCTGCTGATGCTGCCGCGGTCGCTGTATCTGTCGCGAGTGGCGAAAGCCGTCCTGCCCGTACGTGCCTGGGACCGTCTGGCCGACCGGCTCGGTGTCTACCACAGCATGGACGCCTACACCGGCCGGATGCAGGCCCCCACCCCCTGACGGTTCGGATCAGCCGAGGTCGAAGCGGGCGCCGAGCCGCATGCTGCCCGGGGCCAGGCGGCTCAGCGCCCGCCCGAACTTGGCCTCGGGCGTGACGGGGACGACGGCCTTGTTGTGCTTGACGGCCCTCACGATCTGCGTCGCCACCCGGTCCGGGGTGAAACCGCGTCTGCGGTAGAGCTTGTCGGCCCGGTCCCGCATCTTCGCCTGCTCCTCCGGTGTGACGCCGGCGAAATCGGTGGCCTTGACGATGTTGGTGTGGACCAGTCCGGGACAGATGGCGCTGACGCCGATGCCGTGGTTCACCAATTCCGCACGGAGACAGTCCGACAGCATGAACACCGCGGCCTTGCTCGTCGCGTACGCGGTGAGCCGCTTCTGCGGCGTGAACGCCGCGGCGGACGACAGGTTGACGATGTGCCCACCGGTTCCGCGGTCGATCATCTGCTGGGAGAACACGCGAGAGCCGTAGACGACACCCCAGAAATTCACGTCCATCACCCGCTCGAAATCCTTCTGCGGGGTCTTCGTGAACGTGCCCGAGTATCCGATTCCGGCGTTGTTGACCACGATGTCGGGGGTGCCGTGCTCGGCCTGCACCTTCTCCGCGAAGAGTTGCACCTCGTCCTCCACCGCGACGTCCACCTGATACGCGTGGGAGCCGCCCCCGAAGATGGCCACCGCACCACCGCCCTTCATCTGGGCGGAGTTGATGAGATCGGAGGTCTGCTGCGCGGATTCGAGATCGCGGTCGGCGACCACCACGACGGCACCCTCGGACGCGAACGCCAGCGCCGTCTCGCGGCCGATCCCGCTGCCGCCGCCGGTGATCACGACGAGGGTGCCGTCGAGGTCCCGCAGGCGGTGATGCTTCCGCGAACCGCTGCGCCAGCCCCTGACTTCGCCGAGAAGATTCATGTGACCATCTTGTCCGAGTACGGTCGTTTGTGTGCTGATCTGGTACGTCAGCTATGGATCGAACATGGCGACGACGCGTCTGACCTGCTACCTGCGTGGTGGTTGCCCGGCCGGGGGCAACCTCGTGCACGCGGGCGCCCGCGACGGGAGCGCGCCGCGCGAGTCGATGCCGGTGGTGATACCCGGCTCGGTGTTCTTCGCGGGAGAGTCGCGGATCTGGGGTGGCGGCCGCGCGTTCTACGACCCCGACGCGCCCGGCACCGTCGCGGCCCGTGCATTCCTGGTGACACAGGAACAGTTCGAGGACATCCACGCGCAGGAACCCGCCTGCTACGACCGCCTCGTCACTCTCGGCTCCCGCAACGGTGTTCGCATGTGCACGTTCACCACCCGGGCCCGCGGTGACGTCGTCGCCCGGAACGCACCGGCGCCCGCCTATCTCGCGACCATCGCGGACGGTCTCCGTGAAGCGCACGGCTGGGACGAACCGAAGGTCGCCGATTATTTGACGCGACTTCGGGTTTCCTAGCCGACCCAACTGTGCTTACGTGAGACGGGCCACACGAGGTGGCGTTCACGAAAGGGAGTCGATGTCCGATCTGCATGTCGTAGCGACCATTCCTGCCAAGCCCGGTTCCGAGGACACCGTCCGCGACGGACTGTCCGCGCTGGCGGCGGAGAGCCGCAAGGAAGAGGGCTGCATCTCGTACGAGGTGTTCGAATCAGCCGCGGTCGCGGGAACCTTCGTCACCGTCGAGGTGTGGACCGGTCAGGAGGCGGTCGACGCGCACATGAAGTCGCCGCACTTCCAGGCCGCGCTCGGGACGTTCGGTGAGCACCTCGCCGGGGCACCGGCGATCCACCCGTTGAAGCCGGTTTCCTAGAGTCGTAGTTCGTGACCACACCACTCACCAGCACCACCCCGGAAGGTCCTGTCCGCGGCGGTGTCGTCGTGATCCAGGAGGCGTTCGGCGTCACCGGGCACATCGTCGACGTCTGCCGTCGTTTCGCCGCCGCCGGATACCACGCGGTCGCGCCGCATCTGTTCCACCGGAGCGGCGATCCGGTGCTGGAGTACGACGACATGAAGTCGGCGATGTCGTTGATCGGTGAGCTCACCGCTGCGCACATCGACGAGGACGTCGACGGGGCCGTCGCGGCCCTGTCGGCGGCCTCGATCGACCCGCGGAACACCGCGATCGTCGGATTCTGCATGGGCGGAACGGTCGCGTTCCACACGGCGGCGCGCCTCGACCTCGGGGCGGCGGTGAGTTTCTACGGCGGTGGCGTCGCGAAGGGACGCTTCGGATATCCGTCGCAACTCGACGTCGCCGGGCAGCTCGGAACGCCGTGGCTCGGCCTGTTCGGCGACCGCGACAAGGGGATTCCGACCGACGACGTCGAGGTGCTGCGTGTCGCGGTCGCGCACGCCCCGGTGGACACCGAGGTCGTCCGCTACGCCGAAGCCGAACACGGCTTCCACTGCGACGACCGTCCTGCCGTGTTCAACGAGGCGGCCGCCCGGGACGGTTGGGCTCGAACGCTGCAGTGGTTCGGCACCCACGTCGACGTTGCCGCCGGAACCGACTGACGGCGGCCCCGCTCGGGTAGACCTCCCGGTGGACGACATCGAAGTGGGTGGGCTGAAAGGTGCCGCCGAACATCGGAGTTCCACGGCCGGCCACCACCGGATAGTGCTTGACGACCAGTTCGTCGATCTCGGGCAGGAGGGTGCCCGCGAGCTCGCCGCCGCCCGCCACCCAGACGCCCAGCGCGCTGTCCTCGGCCTTGAGCTTCCGGACCTTCGCGAGCGGGTCGGCGACGACCTCGACGGCGGGATCGGGGCTTTCGGTCAGAGTGCGGGAAGCGACGTACTGACGCAGGTGCGCGTACGGGCTCGTGATGCCGACGGCCAGGGCGGGCTCGTACGTTGCGCGGCCCTGGATCACGGTGTCGAACTGCTTGTTGGCGCCATCCACGCCGAACTGCTCCCGCAGGTGTGTCGGAATCGTCTCCGGGTATTCCTGCGCCATGAATCCGAGGATGTCGTCGAGCATCGGGAAGAAACCGATGTCGCCGTCCGGGCCGGCGATGAAGCCGTCGATGGTGATGCCGACGAAGTAGGTGAGGTCCCGCATGGTGTCCTTACTGGGGCGCTTCGGATAGGTGGTGTGTCGTGAGGGCTGCGGGCATTCCCTGCCGGGTGCTGTGGGCGGTCGATCGTCTCGACGTGAATCCTCGCGATCGGATCCTGGAGGTGGGCTGCGGGCCGGGTGTAGCGATTTCTCTCGTCGCCGAGAAACTCGACGGCGGACGGATCACCGCGATCGACCGATCGACGACGGCGATCGAACGGGCGGCGCGGCGCAACGACGCCCACGTCTCGACGGGGACGGTGGTGCTCCGGAACACCGACCTCGCCAAATTTCGTTGCGATCAGGCCTCCTTCGACAAGGCGTTCGCGGTCAACGTCAACGTGTTCTGGGTGCGTGACGCGACCGCTGAGATACGCGTCCTGTGGGAGGCGCTCCGACCGGGCGGAATCCTGCACCTCGTGTACGGCGGAGCGGTGTCCGTACACGACCGTGACAAGTCGCGGCGTGTTGCGGATACCGCCGCGCGGGCTCTGATTTCCGCAGGTTTCGACGTGGATGTCACGAACGGGAACCCGATGTGCGTCACTGGGGTACGGCAAAAAAGCGCCTGACGTGCCGTCCGGTCTGCTTCATGCGCGAGACCCGTGACCGAACCGTTATAGTCGGCGTCATGACTTCAGTTCTCGGTGTATCGGTAGGCGCCAGCGCGGTGCGCTTCGCGTGCCACGACGCCGTGACTCGCGAAACGCCGATCTTCCAATCGCGCTCGGTGACCGCAACACTCGAACGGCCGGAGGAACTGGCTGCCGAGTCCATCGGGACGGTCCTCGCCGAGCGCGACGAAGCCGACGAGGTGCAGGCCATCGGTGTCGCGTACCAGGACGAGGCGCAGGCCGGTGCCGTGCAGGCCGCGATGTCGCGGCTGCAGATCGGCAACTTCCAGTTGGTCCCCGAAGTGACGGCCGCGCTTCAGATGCTGGAGATGTCCGGAGAACTCGGCGACCACTCGACGCTCGTGTTCTATGACCTCGGCAGTTCGGGTCTCACCGTCACCGTGGTCGACCGGGACACCGGCATGGTGCTGAGCAGTGCGCGCTCGGACCAGATCAGCGGCGATCTCGTCGACCGGTTGATCTGTGACAATCAACTCGAGCTGCACCGCTTCGCGCACCCTGCCGACGCGGCAGCCGCGCTTGCGCTGGCCGCGCGGTGCCGCGATGCGAAGGAGCAGCTGTCCACGAACGG
Source organism: Rhodococcus sp. IEGM 1305 (assembly GCF_030058635.1). Lineage (NCBI taxonomy): Bacteria > Bacillati > Actinomycetota > Actinomycetes > Mycobacteriales > Nocardiaceae > Rhodococcus > Rhodococcus sp. IEGM 1305. The sequence goes on along the minus strand of NZ_JASHKX010000060.1, from coordinate 14,040 downwards.
CGCCGTGTGTATGCCGGGCGAGGGCGGGCTTCTTCTCCTGTCGCAGGACGGTTTCGATTCGCTCATCGTGGGCCCGGTCGAGACGTCGGCGCGCCTGACCCGCGAGGTTATTCGCCGCTCGGGACGCCTTCCCGACGCCGCGGTGCTGATCGGCGGCGGCGCGCATATTCCGTTGGTCACATCGGTGATGGAGTCCTGGCTCGACCTTCCGGTGATCGTCCCCGCGCAGCCCGAACTGGTGGCGGCCGAGGGCGCGGCCCTGCTGGCGCGCCCGACGTCCGACGAGTTCGTCGGGGCGGCGGCGCCGGAGCACCGGTTCGAGCCGAAGCCCGAGCCGGAGCCCGAGCCGGAGTTGGAGCTCGAGTCCGAGCTGGAGCCCGAGCCCGAGGCGCTGCTCGAGGAGCACGCGCCGGTCCGGAAGCGTCGTGGTCTCGTCCTCGCCGGCGGTGTCCTGGCCGTGGTCGCCGCGGTGGGTCTCGGACTCGGCGTCGGCACCGATCTCCTGCAGGGTTCGGAGCAGGACGCACAGCCGGCCGCCACGCAGTCGAACACGCAGGCGCCGGCAGCGCGGCAGGCGATACCGCCACAACCCACGACGACCACGGATGTGGCCCCGCCCTCGGAGGCCGCCCCGTCGGTGGTCGACGAGCAGCCGGTGATCCCGCCGCAGACCGAGGTGCGCACCACGTACCAGCCGCAGGCTCAGAGTTCGACTCAGGCGCCGGCCGCCCCCGAGAGTCAGAGTGTCGTGCCGTCCGACACGTCGGCGCCGCCGACCACACCCGAACCCGCTCCGCTCATTCCGGGTATGCCGCAGATTCAGCTGCCGACCATTCCGCCGCCGGCACCGCTCCCCATGCCGGAGTTTCCCCGGATCCCCGGGCTCTGAGCCCATATAACGAAGTCGGGGGCCGCGAGGCCCCGACACGCGTTCCGTGATCAAACCGTTATAGTCGTTCCCATGGTTTCAGTTCTCGGTGTATCGGTGGGTGCCAGCGCGGTACGCGTGGCGTATCCGGACGACGAGGGGGCCGTCATCCGGTCGTTTCCGGTGGACGCCGCCCTCGAGCACCCGGAACACCTGGTTGCCGATGCCATCGGAACGGTGATGGCCGAGCGCCCCGACGACGACGTGCAGGTGTTCGGTGTCGCGTACCGGGACGAGGCGCAGGCCGCCGCCGTGCGGGCCGCGATCGACTGCCGGCTGGTCCCGGAAGTGACGGCCGCGCTCCGGATGCTCGAGCAGTCGGGACAGCTCGGCGACCATTCGACGCTCGTGTTCTACGACCTCGGCAGCTCCGGCCTCACCGTCACCGTCGTCGACCGACTCACCGGCGTGGTGCTCGCGACGGCCCGTACCGACGAGATCAGCGGTGATCTCGTCGACCGGTTGATCCGCGACCACCAGCTGGGCGAGAAGCGCATCGCGCGACCGGCCGATGAGGCCGCGGAGTCGGCGCTCGACGCCCGGTGCCGCCGCGCCAAGGAAGAGCTGTCCACCAACACCGCGGTGTGTGTGCCCGGCGACGGCGGTCTGCTCCTGCTCTCGCAGGACATTCTCGACTCGCTGATCGTGCGCCACGTCGAGGCGTCGGCGCGTCTGGCCCGCGAGGTGATCGAATCGTCCGGGCGTGTTGCGGACGCGGTGGTTCTGATCGGGGGCGGCGCGCATATTCCGCTGGTCGCGTCTCTGATGGAATCGTGGCTCGCGCTCCCGGTGATCGTGCCGGCGCAGCCGGAGCTGGTGGCCGCGGAGGGCGCTGCGCTGTTGGCGCAGGAACGCTCGGACACCCCGGACCGCGCAGGCACCGCGAGGTTCGCCACTCCCGTCATCCGCGGTGGCGCGCTGGTGGGCGGTGCGCTGGCCGTCGTCGCCGTGATCGGTCTCGGCCTCGGCGTCGGTGGCAGCCACCTGCAGAGCTCCGACGGTGACGCACGTCCGGTCGCAACTCAGCCGAGTGACGTGGACGTCTCTCCGTCGCCCGCGCCGGCACCGGTGTCGACGCCACCGCCGTCGGCCGCGGTCTCGGTTCCGGGCCCGGTCGAGGAGGAGGCGAGCGTGCCGGAACCCGCTCCCGCGCCTGCCCCCGCCCCGCGCCCCCTCATTCCCGGTCTGCCTCAGATTCAGCTGCCGACCCTCCCGCCGCCGCCTCCGCTCCCTCCGCTGCCCCGGATTCCGGGCCTCTAGCGACCGCTCACCGACGCAGCATGTCCCTGACGTGACCGGTCTCGTTGACCGACGCCACTCGCCGCTCACCGCTGCGGGAGACGAGCACCCGTGTCACGGACACGTACTCGATCGGGAAGACGAGGGGTCGGTCGAGCCCGAGCAGTTGCTGGAGGAACACGTTGATGACGCCGCCGTGGGCGAACACGGCGACGGTGTCCTCGTGGCCGGACTCGTCGACGATGCGGCCGAGGGACTCGAAGACCCGTGTCCGGAATGCGTCGGCGTCGACGGACTTCGGGAACTCGCCGGCCCGAATCCGGGCGAAGGCCTCGGGTGCCCGCGCCTCCGCCTCGTGGAACGGGATGTAGTGGTCGAGGTCGTAGTCGTACTCCGCGAGGCCGACGTACTCGGTGACGGGCAGGTTGAGGGCCTCGGCGACCGGTGCAGCCGTCTCGAGTGCGCGGCGCTGCGGGCTGCTCACGATCCGGGCGATGCGGTACGGGGCCAGCGCGGCAGGCAGCCGCTTGGCCTGGGCGTGACCTTCCTCGGTCAGTGCGGGGTCCGCGCGCCCGTCGGACGCGGTGACGAGCTCGGGCAGCGCGTGGCGGATCAGTAGCAGTTGCACGTCGATCAGCTTGCCAGCTCCCGTACCAGTGCCGCGATCTGGCCGGGCTGATCGATCATGGCGTGGTGGTGCGCGGGACGCACGACGCGGAACGCGGCACCGAGGAACTCCGCGAATTGTCGCTGCATGCGGATCCACGCCGACCCCCACGGCGTCGGACGTCCGGTGTGGGCGGCGGCCACGACGACGGGTGCCGTCATCGTCGTGGTCTCGCGCAGCGCGGCCAGCTCCTGCGCCAGCGCCGGGTACGACGCGTTCTCGACGATCGAGGATTCGAGGTACGCCGGCTCACGGTAGATCCGTTCGACCCACCGACGGGTGCCCGGCGCGATCCCGTCGGGGGGTGTCGAGTGGTTCAGGACCCGGCGGACCGTGGGGCCCAGAAGTCGTTGCAGCCCCACCCTGCTGGCCGTTCGGGCCACCCGTCTGCCCATCGTGACGCGCCATCGGGTCGGGATCACGCGGTGCGGATGGGCCGTGACGGTGGCGTCCAGCAGGATCACGCCGCCGGTTCGGTCGGGGTACAGCCGGGCGAAGGCCTCGACGTAGATGCCGCCGAGTGAGTGGCCGACGAGCACCGCGGGGGTGGTCACGGACAGCGCGTCGAGAACCTCGGCGATTCTCCCGGCCTCGCCGCGGGCGAACGGCCGCTCGGCGGACGGGGGACTGAAGCCGTACCCGGGGCGATCGATCCGCACCACGAGGCAGCTCCCGGACAGCAGCTCGGTCACCTCGTCCCAGTCGAACCAGTTCCCGCCCAGGCCGCCGTAGAGGACGACGGGTGGACCCTCACCGTCGACCACCACGTGCACTCCCGCGACCATTTCCCCAGGACGTTTCACGTGGAACCATCCCTTTCGGGGGTGACGTGAATCACGCTGAGTGCCACGAAGATCAGCCATCCACAGAAGGCGAGTAGCTGGACACGCTGGCCGAGCCCGAGCCAGGCGTCCTGGTCGCCGCGCAATCCCGCGGCCGTCAGCGTCCATATCGTGCCCCCGACGAACACCGTCGCCACGGCCACGCCGGTAATTTTCAACCAGGCCGGCCAGCCGTAGCGGAACGCGGCCAACAGGAACGCGAGGGACGACACCACGCCTCCCGTCGAGGCGGACGCGCTGGTCACGGCGTGCAGATCATGGGTGAGCGGCAGGTGTCCGGCGGCCTCACGCGCGGCGCAGGCGGGGTCGTTGGTGGCCGCGCAACTCAATGGCAGGCGCGAATCCGCAATGGTCGCGAGTGCGAACACGATCAGCGCGATCCACCCGACCGCCGTCGCCCAGCCCTGCGAGTACCGCGACAGTCCGAGCACCCCGGCCACGGCGACGATGCATCCGGTCACCAGGTCGCCGGTCCGGAACCAGATTCCGTACGGCTGGTCCGCGGCGGCGAGTTCGCTCGCGTACCCCCGCAGCGGATCGATGCCGGTGTCGAGGACGAATTCGAGCAGCCACGACGCGTAGCCGACGGCGCCGAGGATCAGCAGCGCCGCGACGGCCACCCGGCCACGGGAGGTCATTGCCTCGGCTTGGCCAGGGGGAACGCGAGGGTTTCACGGATGCTGCCGCCGGTGATGAGCATGACCACCCGGTCGACGCCCATGCCGAGCCCACCGGTCGGGGGCATGGCGTGCTCGAGGGCCTGCAGGAAGTCCTCGTCGAGTTCCATCGCCTCCTCGTCCCCGCCGGCGGCGAGCATCGACTGCTCGGTGAGCCGGTTCCGCTGATCCACCGGGTCGGTGAGTTCGCTGTACGCGGTGCCGAGTTCGACGCCCCACGCGACGAGGTCCCACTTCGCGGCGACCCCCGGAATCGTGGGGTGCGGCCGGGTGAGTGGTGACATCGAAGTCGGGAAGTTGGTGTAGAAGGTGGGGAATTCGGTGTAGTCCTCCACCAGGTGCTCGTACATTTCCTGCGCGACGGCGCCGGCGTCCCAGGTGGACTGGTACGGGATCTCGTGCTCGTCGCAGAGCCGTTGCAGTTCCGCGAGCGGCGTCTCGGGTGAGACGTCGACGCCGAGCTTCTCGGCGACCGCCTGGTGCATCGTCTTGACGGGCCATTCGCCGGAGATGTCGACTTCCACCAGCACGCCGTCGGGGCCTGGCCGCATGATGATCTCGCGTCCGTACGCCGCGATCGCCGCGGTCTGGATGAGCTCCCGGCACAGCACCATCATCTTCTCGTAGTCGCTGTGCGCCTCGTACGCCTCGAGGATCGTGAACTCGGGATTGTGTTTGAAATCGACGCCCTCGTTTCGGAAGACGCGGCCGATCTCGAACACCTTCTCCATGCCGGCTACGCACAGCCGCTTGAGGTACAGCTCCGGCGCGATCCGCAGGTACAGGTCCAGGTTGTAGGCGTTGATGTGGGTGAGGAACGGGGCCGCGTTGGCGCCGCCGTGCACCTGCTGCAGGATCGGTGTCTCCACCTCGAGGAAGCCGCGCCCGCCGAGCGAATCGCGCAGCGATTTCACGACGGCGCTGCGGGCCTCGAGCAGTCGGCGGGCATCGGAGTTGATGGCCAGGTCGACGTACCGCTGCCGGACGCGGGTCTCCGGGTCGGACAGGCCCTTCCACTTGTCCGGCAGGGGGTGCAGGCACTTGCCGGTCATGCGCCATTCGTTCGCGAGCAGCGACAGCGCGCCACGGCGGCTGTATCCGATGACGCCGGCGACCTCGACGAGGTCACCGAGGTCGAACTCGGCGGCGAACGCCCGGATGCGGTCGGTGCCCACCCGGGCCTCGTCGACGAGGATCTGGATGTCGCCGGACCAGTCCCGGACCACCGCGAACACGACGCCGCCGTAGTCGCGGATCCGGAGCAGGCGGCCCGCGATGCGGACCGTCGTTCCCTCCGGCGACTCCACGGCCTCGGTCACCGTGTGACTGGGCGGATACGCGACGGGATAGGGGTCGATGCCCTGTTCGGCGAGGCCGGCCAGTTTGTCGAGCCGGACGCGGACCTGCTCGGGACGTTTCGGGCCGGTCGCCGTCGGTGCGAGGCCTTCGCCCGGTGCGCTGCCGTCGGAGTGCAGTCCTTCGGCGGCGACGAGTGCGGCGGGGACCGCGGCGTGGGTGCCGGTGTGCTCGAGGGCGTCCCGGGTTCCGGAGCGGCCGAACCGGGGCAAAGTCACGAATCCTTCCGCCACGGCCGACGCGAATCCGACGCGCAGCAGTTCCCGGTTGTCCTCGAAGCAGAGGAACCGCGGCACCCATTCCGGCTGGTACTTCACGTTCGACCGGTACAGCGCCTCGAGCTGCCACCAACGGGAGAAGAAGACGAGGATCGAACGCCAGATCCGCAGGATGGGTCCGGCCCCGATGCGGGAGCCTTCCTCGAAGACGGAGCGGAACACCGCGAAGTTCAGCGACACCTTGGTGATGCCGAATTGATCCGAGGTGGTGGCCAATTCGGACACCATCAGCTCCACCACCCCGTTCGGGGAGGTCGGCTTGCGTCGCATCAGGTCGAGGGAGACACCGGTCGGCCCCCACGGCACCAGCGACAGGATGCCGTCGATCTCGCCGTCCTCGGCGATTGCCTCCACCAGCAGGCAGTCGCCGTCGAGGCGGTCACCGAGCCGGCCGAGGGCCATGGAGAATCCGCGCTCGGTCTCGGTGTCGCGCCACGCGTCCGCGAGCCGGATGGTCTCGGCCATCTCCTCCGCGGGGACGTCCCGGTGTCTGCGGATCCGGACGGTGACGCCCTGACGCCGGACGCGGGTGACGGCTTGGCGGACCTGCCGCATGTCGCGTCCGCTGAGGTTGAATTCGCGGGTGCGGAGGATGGCTTCGTCGCCGAGCTGGAGCACGGTGAGACCGGCCTTGTTGTAGGCGGTGGCGCCGGTTTCGCTGGCGCCCATCACGGCGGTGGCCCAGCCGTATTGGGACGCGAGCGCCTGCCACGCCTCGATCGCGTGGGGCCACGCTTCCGGGTCGCCGATCGGGTCGCCGCTCGCCAGGCACACGCCTAGCTCGACGCGGTAGGTGATGGCCGCCTTCCCGCTGGGTGCGAACACGACGGCCTTGTCGCGGCGGGTGGCGAAGTAGCCGAGGGAGTCGTCCGCGCCGTACTGCAGCAGGAGCCCGCGCAACGCCGATTCGTCGTTGCCGGTGAGCGCGTTGTGGGAGCGCTGGGCACGGAACAGGGTGATGACGGCGGCGAGCAGTGCGATCGCGCCGAACAGGCCGAGGAGGGTGTTGACGAATCCGTGTGGCCGCCCGGTGAATTGTTCGTTGTCGACGGCGGCGAGCGCGGTCACGCGATTCAGCGCCCACAGGAAGCGTTCATTCGGCGGCAGGGTGCCGGGGAACAGTTCGACGAGTCCCCAGCCGAGGAGGGTGCCGATGGCGAGCCCGACGATGAGTACGCCGAGGGCTTTCCAGCCGGCGCCGCGCCGGACTCGGGTGTAGAACTCCGGGCGGGCAGCGATGAGGATGCCGATCAGCACCACCTGGACCACGGCGGCGACCATCGCATTCACGTTCTTGTCCGTGATGCTCACGATCACGTTGGTGATCAGGATCAGAACGAGATAGATCGTGAGCAGCCACCAGGCGATCCGCTTGCGGCTCGCGAGCGCCGCCGCGAGCAGCGCGACCACCAGAGCCCACGACAGGCTGGTGTCGGGGGCGTCGAAGTAGTAGGTGTCGACGTATTCCCGTGGCACGTGCACGTAGTAGCGCAGCACCGGCGAGATGCTCCACAGGAACACGAGCACCGAGAAGACGCCCAGGATCAGTCCCGCGATGTGGGGAACCTGGTGCAGGCGCCCGTTCTTCGAGCCGAGGCCGGGGCGGGGCCGTGGTGCGGTGGGGACGGCCGCCTCGGACGCGTGGTGTGTCTCGGTGCTAGCTGACATCGAGCGTTTCCTTCCCGGCGAGAGATACGTACCGATCACGGGAGACAGGTGTTCCAGTGTTCAGTGTGAGCCGTCGGGCCGCGATTTGGGTCAAGAGGGAAGATAGAGGCATGTCCGACATCCACGACGCCGTCCCGATCCGCGACGAATCCATCCGTCTCGGCCAATTCCTCAAGCTCGCCAACCTCATCGAGTCGGGTGCCGAGGCGAAGGAAGTGATCGCCGACGGACTCGTGTCGGTGAACGGTGAGGTCGAGGTGCGGCGGGGCCGGCAGTTGCGGGACGGGGACGTCGTGGAGATCGGTGGGATGACGGCTCGGGTGAGTTCTCAGTCCTGACGGTCGGCGGTCGCGAACCTCTGCAGGAACAGCGCTTCGGCGACGGCGAGGTTCTCGATTTCGCTGGGATCCACACTTTCGTTGGGGGCGTGGATGAGGCAGCGCGGTTCCTCCACCCCGATCAGGGCGATCTCCGCTGTGGGGACGACGGCGGCGAAGACGTTGCACAGCGGGATGGAGCCGCCCTGCCCGACGGTTCCCAGTTCCTTCCCGAACGCCTCCTCCATTGCCGCACCGAGGGCTGCGTAGCCGGGACCGTCGGTGGTGGCGCGGAACGGGGAGCCCACCGCTTCGCGTTCCACCGTCACCCGCGCATTCCACGGGGCGGCGTTCTCGAGGTGCGCGGCGAGGGCGTCCTGCGCCTTCTGCGGGTCCATTCCGGGTGGTACCCGCAGGTTGAGGCGCGCCGATGCGCGCGGCGAGATGGCGGCGGCCGAGCCGACTACCGGCGGGCAGTCGATGCCGAGGATCGTCAGGGCAGGCCGTGCCCACACGGCGTCGGCGACGGAACTCGAACCGGCGAGACCCACACCGTCGAGCACGCCGGCGTCGGTGCGGAACTGCGCCTCGGGGTAGTCGACGCCCGTCCACTTCTGGTCCGACTCGAGCCCGTCGACGACGGTGTTGCCGTCCGCGTCACGCAGGGTGGCGAGCATCTGGACGAGGGCGGCCAGCGCGTCGGGGGCGGGCCCGCCGAACATGCCCGAATGCACCTCCCCGGCCAGGGTCTCGACGTGGACCACGACGTTCGCGATGCCGCGCAGCGTTGTGGTGACGGTCGGGCGGCCGACCGCGGCGTTTCCGGTGTCGACGACGAGGATCATGTCGGCGTCGAAGAGTTCGGGCCTGGCCTCGACGAGGTTCTCGAGCCCGCCGGTGCCCATCTCCTCGGATCCCTCGGCGACGATTCTGATGCCGACGGGGAACGGGGTGCCGAGCGCGCGGAGCGCCAGCAGGTGCATCACGATATTGCCCTTGCAGTCGGCAGCGCCGCGCCCGTACCAGCGGCCGTCCCGCTCGGTGAGGGTGAAGGGGTCGGTGTGCCACAGCTTCTCGTCGCCGGGCGGTTGAACGTCGTAGTGGCAGTACAGCAGTACCGTCGGGGCCCCGTCGGGCGCGGGCTGATGTCCGACGACGGCGTGTGAACCGTCGGACGTCTCGAGCAGTTCGACCTGGCCGATTCCGGCCCCGATGAAGGCGTCCCGGACCCATTCGGCGGCGCGAACGCATTCCTCCGGTGGGAACTGCCGCGGATCGGCCACCGACCGCATCGCCACCAGTTCGGCGAGTTCGTCACGGGCCGCGGGCATCAGCCCGGCTACCTTGGAACGGATTTCGTCGGACATCGACGCCTCCTCGGGGTTCGCTCGGTTCTCGCCGGATCAGCGGACGACGACGCCGTCCTGATCGCTGTAGACGTTCTCGCCGGGATTGAACGTGACGCCGCCGATCTCGATCGGGACGTTCTTCTCACCGGAGCCGGTCTGGGTGCTCTTGCGGGGGTTGGTACCCAGTGCCTTGACGCCGATGTCGAGGGTCTTCAGGATCGCCGAGTCGCGGACCGCGCCGTTGACGATCACACCGGCCCAGCCGTTGTCGACGCCGCGTCCGGCGATGATGTCGCCGACCAGGGCGGTGTGGATGCTGGCGTCGCCGTCGACCACCAGGACGCCGCCGTTGCCGGGCTCGCCGAGGGTCTGCTTGACCAGCAGGTTGTCCTGGAAGCACTTGATGGTGGTGATGGGGCCGGAGAACACTTCACGGCCGCCGAACTGGATGAACTGCGTGTCGCAGCTCCGGATGTCGGGTCCGATCTCGTCTGCCAGGTCAGCGGTTGCCACGGGTTCAGTCATACGCGTCAGGATAGAGGGCCGGCGCTGGGAGAATGCGGGGCATGACCATTGCAGTGACAGGAGCCACGGGGTCGATCGGCGGCAAGGTGCTCGAGCGGCTCGGCGGCGGCGCCGGGGTCCGGCTGATCGGGCGGAACGCGCAGCGGCTCGAGCCGCTGGCCGAGCATTTCGACTCCGCGTTCGCCGTGGCCACGTATGCCGACGGTCCGGCGATGACCGCCGCACTGGACGGCGTCCGGTTGCTGTTCCTGGTCTCGGGACACGAGAGCGCCACCCGCCGCGAGGAGCACCGCACCGCCGTGGACGCCGCCCGTGCCGCCGGGGTGGAGCGGATCGTCTACCTGTCGTTTCTCGGCGCGGCGCCCGAGTGCACGTTCACGTTCGGGCGCGACCACTACTTCACGGAGCAGCACATCCGGGAGACCGGGCTGAAGTACACGTTCCTGCAGGACAGCTGGTACCAGTCGATGATCCCGCTGATGGCCGACGATCAGGGCGTCATCCGGGGTCCCGCCGGGGACGGCCGGGTGAGCGCGGTCGCGCCCGACGACGTCGCCGATGCGGTGACGGCGGTCCTGACCACCGGCAACGGCGACCACGACGGCGTCACGTACCGGCTGACCGGGCCGGAGGCGTTCACCCTCGCGGAGGCCGCCGAGACGATCACGAGGGTGACCGGACGTTCGGTGCGGTTCGAGAACGAGACGCTGGACGAGGCGTACGCGTCCCGCGCCCACTTCGGGGCGCCGGATTTCGAGGTCGCAGGGTGGGTGACCTCGTACGCAGCGATCGCGGCCGGTGAGTTGGCGGTGGTGACGGGGGACGTCGAGACGCTCACCGGGCGGCCGCCGCAGACCTTCGCCGACTACCTGAACAGCTACACTTGACCCGTCCTGGCATAGCGAGCGGTAGATAGGTCTTTGATGGTCAGCTCATCCAAGGGTGCGACGCCCACCGAGGTCGGCAACGCAGCGGACTGGCGCCGCCTCGAACCCACGAAGTTGACGCCGATCCTCAGCGCCTCCCTCGACGCGTTCTACGAACACGGTTTCCACGGCACGTCGGTGCGTGACATCGCCCGCCGAGTCGGTGTCACGGTACCCGCTCTCTATTACCACCACGAGAACAAGGAGGCCGTTCTCCTGGCGCTCCTGGAGCTCTCCACCAGCGACGTCCTCGAGCGCGCCCACGCCGCGAGCGCCGACGGCGGCGACGATCCGGTGCAGCGACTCGCGAACGTCATCGAGGCGATCGTGCTGCGGATGACCATGCGATCCCGTCTGGCGGCGCTCGAGAGCGAGGTGCGCTACCTGAGCCCGGAGAACCGGCAGCGTTACCGCACGGTCCGCAAGGGTGTGGAGGAACTGGTCCTCGAGATCGTCAAGGAAGGCAAGAAGCGGGAGCTCTTCGACGTGTCGGATGCCGCGGAGACGACGCGGGCGCTTCTCGGTATGTGCCAGTCGATTCCGCGCTGGTATCACGCCGAGGGCAAGCTGACCCCGGACGCGGTGGCCCGCAAGTATGTCGAGATCGCGATGAAGACCGTGGGGTCCACCGAGGCTCCCGTCAAGCCGAAGAAGAGGCGCACCGCCGGCGTCTGACCGGCGATGCGTCTCGGCATGGTTTCGGTTGTCAGCTACCCAGGCCCAGCCCCGGTGACGCGACGGCGTCGAACTGCGTCGTCGTCTCGGCGGGTGTGCCGTTCGGTGGGGCGAAGGTGAACACGACGGTGTAGCGGCCGGCCTCGTGCGTCCGGATCGCTGCCGTCCCGGCACCGAGGGTGAGTGGGATGGTTCGCGTGTTCACGTCGCCGTCGGGCTCGGTGATTTCGAGTTCGACCGGAGTGGATCCGTCCGTGCCGGTCGGGGTGGGGGTGACCAGCGCGCCGAGCGTCACCAGGTTGTTGGCGTAGACGGTCCCGAGCGGCGGAACGACGGAGATCTGATAGGTGGTTGCGGCGGTTGCCGTGGGCGCCAGAGCAAGTGCGGCTGCTCCTGCCAATGCGGCAACGGTCAAGGTCCCTCGCGAGAAGTTCACACAATCCCTTCCTGTCGACGGTCTCTACGCGCAGCCACGTTACGGCAGAACCAGGTGATACCCGCCCCCATTCACCGTGTGTCCGAGAATAGTTCGAACACACGGCTTTCCGTCGATCACGCTGCCAAAGCGGTTCAGGATGCGGTGTTTTCCCGCGCGACCGTACCGTTGGTGTGCTGCACGGGGCAGGTTCTGGGGAAGGTGCCCAGTTTCTCCACTTCGTACCCGGTCGGGTAGCTGCGAATGTTCGGCAGGTCGCGCGCGAACTTGGGCACCGTGCGCACGGGATAGAACCGGACGAGGCGGGCGCGGGCCTTCAACGCACCCCGCGACAGAGTTCGCGCGAGGCGGGACGGCCTGCGGTAGGCGAACGCGTCGAGCAGCGGATCGTCCATGAGCGCCCAGGAGAATCGCTTGATCAGGGCGGCGGGCGCGAGGTTGTTCGGCGGGAACGTGCAGAGGAGTTCGAGCGTCGAGTCGGCGACGGCGCGGCCTCCCTCGTCGAAGAGGAAGTGTTCACGCTCGTAGTCGTCGAGGAATTTCTCGAACGCCTCGAACGTCTCGGGAATCTGCTTGATGCCCATGTACTTGCCGAGTGCACGGTAGTAGTTGGTGGACCCGACGATCTCGTTGCGGGTGAGTTTCCGCCAGCCGAAGTCGTCGATCCAGCGCACCGGGGTCACCACGAACGTCGACAGCACGTACCGCATGTCGTCATTGGAGATGTCGTAGGAGCCGTGCATCTGGTTCATCCGGCGGATCCCGGCGCGACCGGGATCGCTGGTGAGGCCGTGTTCGAGGACGGCGTCGAGGATCAGGCCGGTGTCGTCGTAGCGTTTCTGCACGCGCTCGGTGAATTCACCCGTCTCGAACAGCAACCGCCCGATGGTCGGCACGGCGTACGTCCGGAACAGCGCGAAGCTGAGGGCCTGGTTGATGTCCCAGGGAAATTCCTGCGTGCCGAGAATGCGAGCGATCTCTTCGTACTGCGTCTCGGGATCGAGTCGGTCGGTCCGGCGACGTAGATCGAAGCGTTTCATGGGTTTCACTTCCTGCAGCGGCTGTGACGGAGGTCCACGTGATTTAGCGATCGTTCAGACGACTCGACTGTAACGCCGTTCACAGTGCGACGCCAGAGTGGCATTATGCAAACACATGGCACGAAATTCACCGCAGACCGAACGCATCGTGATGCTCACGGAACTCCTGGCAGACGAGCCGGAGACGCCCCGGAGCCTCGCCGACATCGCCCGGCACCTCGGCGTCGCGAAGGCCACCTGCTATCCGATGGTCGTGGCCCTGACCGAGGCGGGCTGGCTCATCCGGCACCCCACCCGCAAGACCTACCGTCTCGGGCCCGCGCTGATCCCGGTCGGCCGCGCCGCCGAGACGGCCACGGACGTCGTCGACCTCGCGCGGTCGGTGATGCACGAACTGGCCGACGCGTCCGACATGGCGTCCATCGCGTTCGTGCAATCGGGCAGCGACGTGGTGGTCGCGGAGGTGGTCCAGCCGGTGGGGGGTCGCCGCGGAACCCTGGGCCTGCGGCTCGGTGACAAGGTGCTGCTCGCGCCGCCCATCGGTTCGGGGATCGCGGCCTGGTATCCGCCGGAGCAGCGCGAGGAATGGTATGCCCTCGGCGGGCAGAATCTCGGAGTCGAGGTGGACGTGCTGCGGGCGACGTACGAGCCGGCCCTCACGCGCGTCCGGGAGCGCGGATACGCGATGGAATGCATGGAGCAGCAACAGCATTCGCTCGCGGATGCCGTGTCGGAACTCCGCGGTCGCGGTGTGGGCGGGCACCGCTCGACCGTCGCGCTGCGGGAGGCGCGCAAATTGTTGTCGGCGGATGCGGTGGTCGGTGACATCGACCCGGAGGGCAGCTATCAGCCGCTGTCGATCAATGCGGCGGCCTTCGACCGTGACGGTGAACCCGCGGTCGTGCTGTGCGTCGCCGACGCGTCCCGGCCGATGTCGGGTGTGCGCACGGCGGAGATCGGTGAATTGGTCCGCGACGCCGCGGCGCGGGTGACGGCCGCCATGCACGGCCGCCACCCGTGAGTACTTGGTCAACCGGGGGCGGTTGACCAAGTACTCACAAGCTATTTCAGTTCGGCGAGGACGGTGCCCTGGGTGATGGCGGCGCCGGGTTCGACG
>NZ_JASHKX010000059.1:0-28865 GCF_030058635.1 Rhodococcus sp. IEGM 1305 | reverse complement strand
CGCCCGGGTGCGCGTCGATGGCGCGGGTGCACGAGCCGGGCAGCACGATGTCGCCGGCCTTCAACCGGACGCCGAAGCTTTCGACCTTCTGCGCGAGCCAGGCGACGGCCGTCACCGGGTTGCCGAGCACGGCGTCGCTGCGTCCCTCGGCCTTGATCTCGCCGTTGCTGGTCAGAACGGCGTCGATGGATGTGATGTCGATGTCCTCGGGCCGCACCCGGTTCTTGCCGAGCACGAACCCGGCGGACGACGCGTTGTCCGCGATCGTGTCGGGCAGTGTGATCTTCCAGTCGGTGATCCGGCTGTCGATCAGCTCGATGGACGGTGCGAACGCCACGGTGGCGTCCAGGACGTCCTGCTCGGTGCAGCCTGCGCCGGGGAGGTCGGCGCCCAGCACGAATGCGACCTCGACCTCGACGCGCGGGAAGCAGAACCGCGCCGTGTCGACGGGCTGGTCCTCGAAGACCTCCATGTCGGCGAGCAGGTGGCCGTAGTCGGGTTCGTCGACGCCCATCATCTGCTGCATGGCGAGGGACGACAGGCCGACCTTGTGCCCGACGACCTTCGCGCCGTCCTGCAACCGGCGGCGGATGTTGATCAGCTGGATCTCGTAGGCGTCGACGACGTCGATGTCGGGATGGTCCGCGGTCAGGGGGCCGATGGGAGCGCGGCCACGTTCCGCGGCGTCGAGCTGATTCGCCAACTCGGTGCGTAGTTGCGTCGAGAGCATGGTTGAGGACCTTCCCTGAAGTTCGTTTGCGTGCGCACGCCCACCGGTTTCCACTGCAACGTGTTTCGTTCTTGTTTGTTGGCGTCAGTAATACTTCCTGGCAGAAAGGATGGACTGACAACCCCATCATTCTATAACGTGTTCTACATGAGCAAGCACGAATACGACATCGTGGTCGTCGGTAGCGGTGCCGGTGGAATGACCGCGGCCCTCACCGCGGCACACAAGGGACTCAGCGTCGTCATCCTCGAAAAGGCGCCGCACTTCGGCGGCTCCACCGCGCGCTCCGGCGGTGGCGTGTGGATCCCGAACAACGAGGCGCTGATCGCCGCGGGGGTCGAGGACACCACGGACGCCGCGCGGACCTACCTGCACAGCATCATCGGCGACGTCGTCCCGAAGGACCGGATCGACGCCTACATCGACCGCGGCCCCGAGATGCTGTCGTTCGTGCTGAAGAACAGTCCACTGAAACTGCAGTGGGTGCCCGAATACTCCGACTACTACCCCGAGGCCCCCGGCGGACGGCTCGGCGGACGGTCCGTCGAGCCGACACCGTTCGACGGCAGGAAACTCGGCGCCGACCTCGCGAAGCTCGAACCCGATTACGTCAAGGCGCCGTCGAATTTCGTGATTACCCAGGCCGATTACCGCTGGCTGAACCTGCTGATGCGCAACCCGCGCGGTCCGCTGCGCGCAGCCCGGGTCGGCCTCCGCTTCCTCGGCGCCAAGCTCACCGGGAAGCGGCTGCTCGTCCGCGGTCAGGCGCTCGTCGCGGGACTGCAGGCCGGGCTGAAGGCCGCCGGCGTCCCGATCCTGCTCGACACCCCGCTCACCGACCTGTATGTGGAGGACGGCGTGGTCAAGGGCGTCAACGCCACGGTCGACGGACAGCCGCAGGTGTTTCGGGCACGCCGCGGCGTGGTGATCGCGTCGGGCGGTTTCGAGCACAACGACGAGGCCCGCAAGAAGTACCAGCGAGCACCGATCGGCACCGAATGGACCGTCGGCGCGAAGGCCAACACCGGCGACGGCATCTGGGCGGGCGAAAAGCTCGGCGCCGCGCTCGATCTGATGGAAGACGCCTGGTGGGGCCCATCCATCCCGCTCACCGGCGGCCCGTGGTTCGCGCTGTCCGAGCGGAGCCTGCCGGGCTGCATCATGATCAACGAGTCCGGCAAGCGCTTCGTCAACGAATCCGCACCGTACGTCGAGGCGACGCACGCGATGTACGGCGGCACGCACGGCCAGGGCGACGGACCGGGCGAGAACGTGCCGTGCTGGCTCGTCCTCGACCAGCGTTACCGCGACCGGTACGCGTTCGCCGGAGTCACCCCGCGGTCCCCGTTCCCCGGTCGCTGGCTGAAGGCCGGTGTCATCGTCAAGGCGGGCACCGTCGCCGAGTTGGCCGGGAAGATCGGCGTGCCGGTCGACGCGCTCACCGAAACGGTCTCACGTTTCAACACTTTCGCCCGCAACGGCAAGGACGAGGACTTCGGCCGTGGTGAGAGCGGGTACGACCACTACTACGGGGATCCCCGCAACAAGCCCAACCCGAGCCTCGGGGCGCTCGAGAAGGCGCCGTTCTTCGCCGTCAAGATGGTCCCGGGCGACCTCGGCACCAAGGGCGGTCTCCGCACCGACCGCAACGCCCGCGTGCTGCGGGAGGACGGCAGCACCATCGAGAACCTGTACGCGGTGGGCAATGCCAGCGGCCCGGTGATGGGCCATACCTACGCCGGACCCGGCGCAACCATCGGCCCGGCGATGACGTTCGGCTATCTCGCGGTACTCGATATCCTCGACAAGACCTCGCAGGCCGATTCCCCGACGTCACTCACCGGAGACACCACCAATGCCCATTGATCCGAACATCGCCATCGGAGCCGAACTGCCCGTTCAGGAGTTCTCCTGGACCAGTTCCGACGTGCAGCACTACCACCTCGCTCTCGGTGCCGGATCCCGTCCGCTGGACGAGAGGGAGTTGCGGTACCTGACCGACGGGAAGCCGCAGGTGCTCCCCACGTTCGCCACGGTGGCCGCGACTTTCCACGCCACCGAGGCCCCGCGAGTGTCGTTCCCGGGCGTCGAGATCGACCTCGCCAAGGTGGTCCACGGCAGCCAGGAAGTGACCGTGCACCAGCCGATTCCCCCGGAGGGCAAGGCCCGCACCACCACCCGCATCGCCGAGGTGTGGGACAAGGGCAAGGCCGCCGTCATCGTGCAGGAGTCGACGACCACCGACCTCGACGGCACCCCCCTGTGGACCGGGCGGTCGTCCATCTTCGCCCGCGGTGAAGGCGGTTTCGGCGGTGAGCGCGGGCCGTCCCAGTCCGTCGAACTACCCGACCGGCCTGCCGACGTCGAGGTCGACACCCCCGTCCTTCCCCAGCAGGCGCTGATGTACCGGATGTGCGGCGACCGCAACCCCCTGCATTCCGACCCGAAGTTCGCTTCCGCCGCAGGGTTTCCCGCCCCGATCCTGCACGGCCTGTGCACCTACGGAATGGTGTGCAAAGCGGCCGTCGACGCAGTGCTCGACTCGGACGCGTCGCAGGTCGCGGGCTTCCGAGGGCGGTTCGCGGGCGTAGTTTTTCCCGGCGAGACGCTGCACACGCGGATCTGGCGGGACGAGGGCAGGCTCCTCATCTCGGCCACGGTTCCCGAGCGTGATCATGCTCCGGCCCTGGCCGACGTGGTGCTGACCCTGGCCCAGGGGTGACAGTTACCGACATTTGACCGAATGTGCCCAGTTCGGGCGGATATTCGCGAATATCAGGCACGATGCCGCAACACTTTGTACGCTTTCCGTGACCTCATCGAGACGTGTCAACCGATGGTCGGGGCGGTTCCACGGCTCTCCACGGGCAGTAGCGAACAAAGGGGGGACCTCGTGTCCCAGCGCAGACATCTCCGTCCCGTGCGGCGCGCCGCCGTTGCCGGTGCTCTCGCGTTCTGCGCGACCGCCCTCGTCGCTGTCCCCGCGAACGCCGCGCCCGTGGCGGGCAGTTCCGACAGCGGCAGCACCGGCGGCAGTTCGATGGGTTCGTCCGTTCTCCCGACACCCATTCCCACCCCGACCGGGCTGGCCGCGCTCGCGGCCGCGACGACCCAGACGGGCAAGCCCTATCTGTGGGGTGGGACGGGTCCGGACGCGTGGGACTGCTCGGGGCTGGTGCAGTGGGCATTCCGTCAGGCGGGGGTGAATCTGCCACGCACCACGTGGGAGCAGGCCGGGGTCGGCGCACCCATTCCGCTGTGGGCGCTGGCTCCCGGCGACATCGTGGTGCTCAACCCGGACGCGTCGCACATCGGTATCTACGCGGGCTTGGGCCAGGTCTTCAATGCGTACGGACGCGGCGTCCCCGTAGGTCTGGCGCCGCTGTCGCAGTTCCACATCTACAGCATCCGCCGGTTCTGACTCTCGGTCGTGCGCCTGCCGACGTACGGCCACACCGCGACGAGGAACAGCACCACCACCGCAACCGGCCCGAGCAGGGACGCCCACGCCGGCCCGTCCGGCAGTGCCGCTGCCAGAGACGCCGCGGCGCCGGTGACGACCGCGCCCAGCAACAGCGTCGAGACTCCCGGTGCGAGACCGGTGTACGCGACGAGCAACAGTGCCGTCGCGGCGACCCCCGCGGCGGCGGCCGCGATCGCCGACGCGTCGCCCAGGACGAGCGCGATCAACGCTGCCTGCACCGCGACCACCGCAATCCATCTCATCGGAGTGCCCCCGACGGCCGGCGGGCACGATCGGCGAGGGCCAGCGCCAGATCCAGTGCGGAATCGTCGTCCCACGCCACCACCGGAACACCGAGAACACCCATGTTCCGGTACATGTTCCGCCGCTCGAGCCGCCACATCCTGCCGGTCATCGCATCGAGTTCGTACTCGAACGGCGGGCCGCGCAGCACGTCGACGGCCACGACGACGTGACCGCGACGCCTCAACTCCAGCAACGACAGCGCGAAGTTGGTGTCCAGCATGGTGGAGAACGCGATGACCACGGCCCGCGGCGGCAACGCGACCCGCGGGACGAGTGTGCCTTCGGCGGCGCCGTCGTCGGAGTCGAGGACGGTGTCGAGGATTCGGTAGAACTGCCTGCGTCCGATGTCGGCGCCGAGCCATCGCAGCCGGTGCCCATGGGCGACGACCCCGGCGCGGTCGCCGCGCTGCAGGGCCGTCTGCACCACCTGCGTGGCCCCGCGCACGGTCCGGTGCAGGCTCTCCGACGCCGGGCCCGGTGCCTGCGGGGTGGTGTCGAGTACGGCGACGACGTCCGCGGCGCGGTCCATGATCCGTTCGGTCACGTGGAGCCGGCCGCGCCGGGCACTCACCGGCCAGTTGACGCTGCGCAACGGATCCCCCGGCGCGTGCGGCCGGATGTCCCCGAACTCGACGCCCGAACCGAATCGGCGGGTGCGGTGCGCGCCGATCCGGTCCGGAAGTGTGGCGTGGGGCAACGGAGTCGGCATGGGCGGCGCCAACGGGAACACCCGCAGTTCCGCAACGGGAACCGGCAGCGACGCGGTGAGCAGGCCGCCGCCTGCACGTGCCGTGACCGTCAGTGTGGGTTCGTACCGGCCCCACCGGTCCGCCGATACCACGTAGTCGCCGTCGCCGACCTGCTCGACCGTGTAGCCGTCGGACGGCGCCGGTGCCACCTCGAGTTCCGCCGCACCACCGCAGACCGCCACGTCCACCGAGAAGTGCACGGACTCGGATTCGAAACATCGCAGCGTGCGTGCCGACGCCTCGACGCGGATGCCGGTGGCCGGACGGGGCAACCACGTTACCGTGCCGAGCGCTCCCAGCATCGGGGCGGCGAACACGATCAGTTCCCACCACCGCCCCACGACACCCGCCGTCAGCGCCACGGCCGCGCAGGTCGTCAGTGCGAGGGCTGCCGGCGATGCCCGCCACGTCAACTGGTGCTCCGTCATCGGGCCCTCGGCGCGGGGAGACGGCGCAACAGTTCCGCGAGGACGTCATCGCTGCGGATGCGGCGCACCCACATCTCCGGGCGCAGGCTGATGCGGTGCGCGACAGCGGGAACGGCCAGGGCCTTGATGTCCTCGGGTATGACGAAGTCGCGGCCCGAGAGGAGAGCACGCGCCCGCGCGAGCTGCACGAGGTCGAGTTCCGCGCGGGGGCTGGCCCCGACCTCCACCTGCGGGTGATGCCGGGTGGCATTCGCGAGCGCGACGACATACCCGAGGACGTCGTGATGAACGCTGACCTGCTCGAGCGATTCGCGCATCGCCAGGAGGTCGGCCGCATCGACCACCTGCTCGACGACGACGGCGGCGGATCCCCGGTCGAGCCGCCGGCGCAGCATCTCGTGCTCGTCGGCCTCGGTGAGGTACCCCAGCCGCAGGCGGAGCGCGAACCGGTCCAGCTGCGCCTCGGGCAGCGGGTAGGTGCCCTCGTACTCGATGGGGTTGTCGGTGGCGAGCACGATGAAGGGACGCGGCAGGATCCGGGTGGTGCCGTCGACGCTGACCTGCCCCTCCGCCATCGCCTCGAGCAGTGCGGCCTGGGTCTTGGGCGGGGTGCGGTTGATCTCGTCGGCGAGGAGCAGGTTGGTGAAGATCGGGCCCGGACGAAACTCGAAGCGACCCGACGGCATGTCGTAGATGGTGGCGCCGAGCAGGTCGGCGGGCAGCAGGTCGGGGGTGAACTGGACCCGCGTGAAGTCCAGTCCGAGCGCGGCAGCGAACGATCGTGCCACCAAAGTCTTTCCGAGCCCGGGCAAGTCCTCGATGAGCACGTGCCCGCCGGCGAGTACCGCGAGCAGGATCGACGTGAGTTCGTCGTGCTTGCCGACCACCGCCCGTTCGACCTCCGCCAGCACCGCGTGGGCGCGCGCGGTGGTGACCTCGGCGGGCATCGTCACAGCTGCTCCAGCCGTTGCAGGATCCGGTCGAGCACGTCCCGGCCCGGACCGGGTGCGGCCCTGTCGGAGCGCTGCACGCACTCGGGATCGACCCACTGCCACAAGTCGCCGAAGAACACCTCACCCGCGGCCGTGGTGTCGGCGGGGTCGAGTCCCTGCCGGTGTCCGGTGGACTGCTGGAACTCGCGCGCCAGGAGCGGACGCAGATGGTGGTCCCAGTCGCCGCGCGTGCCGTCCGCCCAGCTGATCAGTGATTCCGTCCGCGCCATCCAGCGGGCGGTCGCCTCGGCTCGTTCGGACTCCGTGCCCAGCGGCTGGTCGTCGACGTCCCCGGGTGCCAGGCGTCGTCGAATCTCGAAGAGCACCAGCGCGGTCACCGCTCCCGCGACCAGTACGGCCGCGCTGTACCGGCCGGCGGCAACCAGCGGGACCTCCACGGCCAGCACGGCCCCGACACCGGCTACGGCGACGGCGAGCACGCGTCGCTCCCCAGGTCGTCGAGCACGCGCCGGAGCAGATCGGCGGCCTCGTCACGGTGCTGTTCGCCCATCGGATGCAGGCTGAACCGCGCCTCGGAGAACAGCCGCACCAGCGGCGCCGCCGCCTCGAAGCGCAGCGCTCCGAGTTGCACTGCGCGAGCCAGCACTTCGGATGGGGTGTCCGACTCCCGCGGTTCGGCGCCCGGCGCCTCGCGCAGCGCATCCTCCATGGCGGCGTAACTGGCGATGATGGCCTCACGCGGCGGCAGGCTCGGGGCCACGACCACGGCGAGACCTTCCTCCGCCGCCCGGGCCAGCGACTGCGAGGCAGCCGGACCGTCGGGGGAACTCGCGGCGGTCCAGCCGCCGACCCGGGCCCGGAGGGGGCGCCGGGCCACGGCGCCGAGGATTAGCACGGTCACCAGTATCGGACCGGCAATCGCTGCCGCGGTCCACAATTCCGTCAGGTCCTCGCGGGCCTCGTCCACCATGTCGGGCGGTGGGCGTGTGTCGGCGGGCACGGACGCGTCGGTTCGGTCGGCCCCGTCGTCGGTGGTCGGGCTTGCCGTCGACCGCTGACGGTCGAGCGGCTCGTCACCGCCGACGGACCCGAGGAGGAATGCCGCGGTCACGAGAAGCGCGGCGAACGCCGCCCATCCGAGAATGTGCCGGCGCGAGACCGAGGACCCGGTGTTTCCGGTGAGCCCGACCGGCGGCGGGTCGGGCGCGACCCTCGGCCGACCGCTGCGAAAGGCGGACGTGAGCGCCACCACCGCGACGACGACGGCGATCGCCGAGAGGATGATGAGAGCGCGCGTCGCACCTGCGCCCGGCTCCGACGGTGTCGCGGGGGTGTCGGGCGCGGGGACCACCCGGACGGCAAGGGTGACCGTCACGACGGCCGCCAGCAGGGCGACCGTGTGGACGACCCTGCTTCGCACGCGACGGTCCGGCATCCTCACTCCCGAGTTGCCCCTCCATCGTGACACGCGGGGACCGGGAAAATCACCCGTTCACGGCGGCGGACAGCGCAGCATGTTCGGGACGTATCCATCCACGAAGGAGTTTTACTTGACCACGTCCCCGGTAACCGGAGCCGAACTGGCTCGATCGCTGGAACCTCTGGGGGTTGCGGTCCCCTCGGCCGTACCCACGCACTGGTACAACCTTGCTGCCGATCTTCCGGAACCCGTTCCGCCGCATCTGCATCCCGGCACACGTGAGCCGCTCGGACCGGAAGACCTGGCACCATTGTTCCCCGCGAGCCTGATCGAGCAGGAGGTCGCGACGGGACGGTACATCGAGATCCCCGAGACGGTCCGCGAGATCTACGGCATGTGGCGGCCGTCGCCGCTGGTGCGCGCACGCCGCCTCGAGCGGGTGCTCGGCACACCGGCACGGATCTACTACAAGTACGAGGGTGTCAGCCCGGTCGGATCGCACAAGCCGAACACGGCTGTGGCACAGGCCTATTACAACGCACTCGAGGGCACCACCAAGCTCACCACCGAGACCGGCGCGGGTCAGTGGGGCGCGTCGCTGTCGTTCGCCGGCGCCCTGCTCGGCCTCGAGGTGGAGGTCTGGCAGGTTCGCGCCTCGTTCGACGCCAAGCCGTACCGTCGACTCCAGATGGAGGCCTACGGCGGCATCTGTCATCCGTCGCCGTCCGACCTCACCGAAGCCGGCCGGGCCATCCTGGCCGAGCATCCCGACACCACGGGTTCGCTGGGCATGGCGATCAGCGAGGCCGTCGAGGTGGCCGCCAACGATCCCGGCGCGCACTACTCGCTGGGCAGCGTCCTCAACCACGTCATGCTCCACCAGACCGTGATCGGCCAGGAAGCGATGGTTCAGCTGGAGGAGGCGGGCGAGCCTGCCGCGCACACGGTATTCGGTTGCGCCGGAGGCGGTTCCAATCTCGCGGGACTGACGTTCCCGTTCCTGGGTCGCAATCTGCGCGAGGGCACCACCACCCGCCTCGTCGCGTGTGAGCCGGCGGCCTGCCCGTCGCTCACACAGGGCGAGTACCGCTACGACTTCGGCGACGTCGCAGGCCTGACGCCGCTGTTGAAGATGTACACCCTCGGCAACGACTTCGTTCCGCCCGCCATCCACGCGGGCGGTCTGCGGTACCACGGCATGTCGCCGATGGTCTCGCACGCCGTCGCCCTCGGGCTGATGGACGCGACCGCGATCGAACAGGACGACGCACTCGCCGCGGGCCTGCTCTTCGCCCGCGCGGAAGGCATCATCCCGGCGCCGGAATCCACGCACGCCGTGGCCGCGGCCATCGAGCACGCCCGCACGGTCACCGAGCCGGAGGTCGTGGTCATCGGACTGTCCGGCAACGGCCAGCTGGACCTCCCCGCGTACAGCCGGTACGTCTGATCGATTCACCGAGGCGGACCCACGCACGGGTCTGCCTCGGTGGTCACCGGCTCAGCGTCGACAGCCTGCTCACCAGCCGGTCGACGTCGAGGGTGTCGTCGAGCCCGGCGAACACGTCGTCCCACGAGGCTTCGGCCACCAGGGTCAGGGCGGTTCCCCGGTCGTACAGCACGTCGACGACGTTCGCGAACCGCCGCACGGTCTCCGCGCCGGCCTCCCGCAATCGGGGCACACCGGTGATCGCCCAGCATCCGAACCGCTCGGACAGTTCGAGGTAGTCGGCGGGTGCGGTCGGGGTGCCGCACAGCACCGCGAACTCGAACCAGACCGTGCGGTCCCGCACCGCGGAGGCCGTCACCGTGCGGGTCCCGACGGTCAAGGCGACGCGCTCGGACAGTGCCGGAGGCTCGGTGTCGGAGGCACTGACGAAACGTCCGGAAGCGAACCCGGCGTCCGCCGTGGCCACGGTGCGGTAGTCGACGGGACCGGCCACCCGCACGACGGTCAGATTCTGTTCCAGCACGGCGATCGACGGCGCGAACAGGTGATGGAACAGCGGATTCGGCAACAGCCCGTCCGGTGGATAGTTCGATGTGGCGACCAGCGTGATCCCGCGGGTGAACAGGACCTTCAGCAGTCGCGCGACCAGCATCGCGTCCCCGACGTCGTGCAGGTGGAACTCGTCGAAGCACAGCAGCCGGACATCCCCGAGTGCCGCGTCGATCGCGAGGTCGATGGACCTCAGCGCGTGCGCGTCGGCGTGGAGCCGGCGGAAGAACGAGTGGAAGTGCACGCGCCGCTTCGGGACCGCGGCCGACCCGTAGAAACGGTCCATCAACCACGTCTTGCCACGTCCGACGGGCCCCCACAGGTACACGCCGCGAACTCCGGGCCTCCCCTGCCCCAGGCCCTCGGCGGTCTCGTGCAGGACGGCCGCGGCCGCGCGCTGCGCGTCGTCCAACAGAACCTCTACATCCACAGAGGAAACACTACGAATGTAGAGTCTCGGGCGACAAGCCGATGTGAGGAGGAAGACACCGTGCCCGAGCGGCGTGAGCAGATAGCCGACGCGGCGATCACGATCATCGCGCGCGAGGGCATCCGCGCGCTGACGCATCGGGCCGTCGACCGCGCACTGGATCTGCCGGGCGGGTCCACGTCCTACTACTTCCGCACCCGGCGAGCCCTGATCGAATCCGCCGTGCGCCGGCTCGCCGAACGCTCGCGGCAGGAATTCGCGACCACGACGGCCCCACCACTCGACCTCGCATCCGTCGCCGAGGGCGTGGCCCGGTCGCTGG
The DNA here is from genome assembly GCF_030058635.1 of Rhodococcus sp. IEGM 1305. Taxonomy (NCBI): domain Bacteria; kingdom Bacillati; phylum Actinomycetota; class Actinomycetes; order Mycobacteriales; family Nocardiaceae; genus Rhodococcus; species Rhodococcus sp. IEGM 1305. The sequence continues at coordinate 18,068 of NZ_JASHKX010000059.1, read as the reverse complement.
ACCGGCTGCTGCACACCCGCCACGACGACGTCGTCGCGCGGCACGCGCTGACCGTCGAACTGTCCGGTGACGCCGACCTGCACGCACTCCTCGCGACGTGCCTGTTCTCCCGTGCCCGCGCCACCGAAATGTTCGACGCTCTCGGCGTCGCCGACCCCGAGAACGCGGGCGCGGACTTCGTCAGCGTCGTCGAAGGCCTGGTCTTCGACCGTTTCGCAGGAGCCCGGTCACTCGACGGCATCGAGCCAGGCACCGATCGCAGCGTGCGGCAGCTGGCCCGCGCCGTCGAGTGGTATCTGCGCGGTGTGACGGCCTGAACGAACGCCACCCGGCGGGGTGTGGACGACGAGAATCCCGCGTTTCTGCCAAGATCGTGGCGTGAACCCCCAGTACCTCAGCCGTCTCCCCGACAGCGGTTTCGACCGCGTCGACGCACTCCTCGATCCCGTCGACACCGACCTCGCGGACGCCTTTCCGGGTGATCGGCAGCAACCGCAGCCCGTCCACACCGTCTACGTGAGTGCGGCGGACGCCGGACCGGACACCCCGAGGGTGTGGGGTGAGCAGGCTGTCGAACTGCTGGACAGGCACTCGAATGCGCTGTCCGAAATCGGAACGACCGGTGCGCTTCCCGACGTCCGCACGATGCTCGAGCACCGTCCGATCATGGATCTGCGGATCGATTTCGAGGACGGCTACGGCTGGCGGAGCGACGACGTCGAGGACGCGGCTGCACTGGAGGCGGGGCGCACGCTGCGACTGCTCTCGTCCGACCCGTCCGGCCCGCGGTCGCTGGGCATCCGCGCGAAGGGTCTGGCCCCGCACGAGCGCCGCCGCGGGATCCGGACGCTCGAACTCGTCCTCGAAGGCGCGGGTGGGGTTCCCGACGGTTTCGTGTTCACGGTGCCGAAACTGCGTGCGGCCCAGCAGGTCACCGCCGTCGTCGCGTTGTGCGAGGAACTCGAGCGCGCGTACGGGCTCCCTGACAGGTCGCTGCTCTTCGAGTTGCAAATCGAGAGCCCGCAGGCCGTGCTCGGACCCGACGGCACCGTGACCGTCGCGAAGGCCACCCACCTCGCGGACGGGCGCTGCACCGGATTGCACTACGGCACTTACGACTACAGCGCGGCCTGCGGAATCGCGTCCCGGTTCCAGTCGCTCGAGCACCCGGTGGCCGACCACGCCAAGTCCGTGATGCTGGTGGCGGCGGCCCAGACCGGGGTGTGGGTGTGCGACGGATCCACCCAGGTCATCCCGCAGGGCAGCGACGAGGAGATCCGCGCCGCGCTGGCCCGGCACTACCGACTCGTCACCCGCTCGCTCGAACGCGGGTACTACCAGGGATGGGACATGCATCCCGGGCACCTGATCACCCGCTGGCTCGCGACGTTCGACTTCTACCGCGCCGCGCTGCCCGCCGCGGCCACCCGCGTGCAGGCGTACCTCGACCGCCAGGGTGGCGGGGTGATGGACGAACCGGCGACCGCACAGGCCCTCGCGACGGTGATCCTGCGGGGACTGGCGTGCGGCGCGTTCGACGAGGACGCCGTCCGCGCGCAGGCCCCCGGATGCACGGTGGACACCCTGCGCGACCTCCTCACCCGGGCGGTGGTTCCGGGGAGCTGAGCACCTCGCCGCGCACGAGGACCGCCCGCAGCACCCACTCCGACGCCCTACACTTGCCCCCACGCCGATCAGGAGGTAGCCGCACCCGTGAGCCCGAACACCTTGACCGCGCCCAGGTTCCACAGTCCGCCCCCGGGCGAGGCGAGCGTCCGCGAACGGGACGGCGGCACGGCGCGGTTACGCCTGTGGGGTTCCCTGACCGAGGCCGGTCGGGCAGGCTTGGCATCATGACCCACGGTTTCGACTCCAGCTACCCACGCGACCTGGTCGGATACGGGCAGCACCCGCCCGATCCGCAGTGGCCGGGCGGCGCGAAGATCGCCGTCCAGTTCGTCCTCAACTACGAGGAGGGCGCCGAGAACAACGTGCTCCACGGCGACGAGGCGTCGGAGACGTTCCTGTCCGAGATGGTCGGGGCCCAGCCGTTCCCGAACCGGCACATGAGCATGGAATCGATCTACGAATACGGGTCCCGCGCCGGACTGTGGAGGGTGCTCCGGGCGTTCGAGCGACGAGGGCTCCCGCTCACGATCTTCGCGGTGGCGAAGGCGATGCAGCGGAACCCCGAGGCCGTCAGTGCCTTTCGCGAACTCGGACACGAGATCGCCTGCCACGGTCTGTGGTGGAAGTCGTACCAACTCTCCGACGAGGACGCCGAGCGCAAGGACCTGGCCGAGGCCGTGGAGATCCTGCGCGGCCTCACCGGCGAGGCACCGCTGGGCTGGTACACCGGCCGCGACTCCCCGCTCACCCGGCAGCTGGTCGTCGAGCACGGCGGCTTCGAGTACGACTCCGATTCGTACGCCGACGACCTCCCGTACTGGGTGAAGGTCGATGCCCCCGGGAAGGGCCTCGTCGACCACCTGGTGGTGCCGTACACCCTCGACACCAACGACATGCGGTTCGCGTCGCCCGGCGGTTTCCCGAGCGGCGAGCAGTTCTTCGCGCACCTGCGGGACGCCTTCGACGTCCTGTACGCGGAGGGAACGGCCGGGGCGCCGAAGATGCTGTCCGTGGGTCTGCACTGCCGCATCGTCGGCAGGCCCGCCCGCACCGCGGCGCTGGAGCGTTTCCTCGATCACGTGCAGTCCCACGACGACGTGTGGGTCGCCCGGCGCATCGAGATCGCCCGCCACTGGCGCGCCGTACACCCCGCCTGAGGACGGACCGATGCCCCCGCGACGACCGTCGATGCTGGTCACGAACCTGGCCAACCGAGATCCCGGCAGCTCTCAGACCGTGATCCTGGAGGAGTTGCGCCGGGTGATCCTCAGCGGCGGCGCCCCGCCCGGCACCCCGATCCCGGTGGACGAGGTGGCCGAGCACTTCGGCGTCAGCCGTATCCCGATCCGGGAGTCGCTGAAGACGCTGATCGGCGAGGGGCTCGTCGACCACCGGGCCAACGCCGGGTACACGGTCGCCCGGCTGACCGTCGACGAACTCGAGGAGCTCTACCTGGTGCGGGGCGTCCTCGAGTCGGCGGCGCACTCCGTGGCGATCACCCTCGCCGACGAGGCCGACGACGCCCGGGCCCGGGAGACGTACGCGGCACTCGACCGCTCGGTTCTCGAGGACGATCTGACCGCGTACCACCGGGAGAGCCGCAACTTCCACCTGGCCCTGGCGTCGCCCTGCCGGATGCAGCGACTGCTGCACATGTTCGAATCGGCGTGGAACATCACCGAGCCGGTGCAGCCGATGTCGCAGGTCGGGACGCCGGCGCGGCTGCAGCTCCACCTCGGGCACCGGGACATGCTGGCGGCGTTCCTCGCCCGCGACGCCGCGGCGCTGAAGGCGGCCACCGACCGGCACAACGAACAACTCGACACGGTGATCGCCGCCCTCCCCACGGACACCGGAATCTTCCGGGACACGCCCGGGTAAGCCGTCCGGCAAGATATATTCTCAGCTCGCACCGGCGCCGGCGAGAATATATCTTCGCCGTCACAGGCAGGAAATATCCGAAAACTACTTTTGCTCCCAGCACTTCGGTGGTGTGCTTTTCACCGAGGCACCCTTACGTCGACGCAGTCGTGTCCGTACTGCACCAGGGAGCAAAACGATGACTCAGACAGCGCCCTCCAACGAGGGGGAAACCGTCCCCGGTGCACACCTGGCCGGCGCCGGGCTGATCAAGCCCGGCTATCACCCGAGACTCACCAACGACGATCTCGCGCCGCTGAAGACGCAGTCGTGGTCGTCCTACAACATCTTCGCGTTCTGGATGTCCGACGTGCACAGCGTCGGCGGCTACGTCACCGCGGGCAGCCTGTTCGCGCTCGGGCTGACCAGCTGGCAGGTCCTCGTCGCGCTGGTGGTCGGCATCGCGATCGTCAACGTGTTCGCGAACCTGGTGGCCAAGCCCAGCCAGGTCACCGGTGTCCCCTACCCGGTCATGTGCCGCAGCGCTTTCGGCGTTCTGGGCGCCAACGTCCCGGCCATCATCCGCGGTCTCATCGCGGTGGCCTGGTACGGAATCCAGACGTACCTGGCGTCGCATGCGTTCGTGATCCTCGGCCTGAAGATCTGGCCGGGTCTGGCGCCCTGGGCGGACGTGCACGAGCACGGATTCCTGGGACTGTCGGCGCTCGGCTGGGCCGGGTTCATGACGATGTGGGTGCTGCAGGCGCTGGTCTTCTGGCGCGGCATGGAGAGCATCCGCAAGTTCATCGACTTCTGCGGTCCCGCGGTCTACGTGGTGATGCTGATGCTCGCGATCTATCTGATCAGCGAGGCCGGATGGTCGAACATCAGCCTGAACCTCGGCGAGGTGAACTACACCGGCTGGTCCGCTGTGCCTGTGGTGCTGGGCGCGATCGCCCTTGTCGTGTCGTACTTCTCGGGCCCGATGCTCAACTTCGGCGACTTCTCCCGGTACGGCAAGACGTTCGGCGCGGTCAAGCGCGGCAACTTCCTCGGCCTCCCGGTGAACTTCCTGTTCTTCTCGATCCTCACCGTCGTCACCGCCTCCGCGACCCTGCCCGTGTACGGCCGCCTGATCACCGATCCCGTCGAGACGGTCGCGCAGATGGACAACCTGTTCGCCGTCGTCCTCGGCCTGCTCACCTTCATCGTCGCCACCATCGGGATCAACATCGTCGCCAACTTCGTCTCCCCGGCCTTCGACTTCTCGCACGTCAGCCCGCAGCGCATCAGCTGGCGTACGGGCGGAATGATCGCCGCCGTCGGATCCGTCCTGATCACACCGTGGAACCTGTACAACAACCCCGAGGTGATCCACTACACGCTCGAGACGCTGGGGGCATTCATCGGACCGCTGTTCGGAATCCTCATCGCGGACTACTACCTGGTGCGCAGGCAGCGGGTGATCCTGGACGACATGTTCACAATGTCCGAGAGCGGAACATACTGGTACAAGAAGGGTTACAACCCGGCGGCGATCATCTCCACCGTCATCGGAGCCCTGGTCGCGATGATTCCCGTGATCCTCAAGGCCCAGCCGTTCGGACTCGACGTCTGGGGCATGGCGGGTGCGGCCCAGTACTCGTGGTTCCTCGGCATGGGTGTCGGATTCGTCTGCTACCTCGGGTTGTCCGCCGGCGCCCGCCGTGCGAATCGCACGGCCCCGATCGAAGCGTAGGTCGACGAACGTGCACATCAAGATCATCAATCCCAATACCACCCAGTCGATGACCGACAAGATCGGCGACTGCGCGCGCTCCGTCGCGGGGCCGGGGACGCTCGTCGAGGCGGTGAGCCCGCAGATGGGTCCCGCGTCGATCGAGAGCCATTACGACGAAGCACTCAGCGTCCCCGGGCTTCTCGAGGAGATCGCACGTGGCGAGGCGGCCGGCGTGGACGGCTACGTGATCGCCTGCTTCGGCGACCCCGGCCTCGACGCCGCCCGTGAGCTGGCCTCCGGGCCCGTCCTCGGGATCGCCGAGGCGGCCATGCACGCCGCGAGCTTCCTCGGCCGCGGGTTCAGCGTCGTCACGACGCTGGGACGAACCCGGGGCCGGGCCTGGGAACTGGCCGAACGGTATGGGATGCAACGCTTCTGCCTCGGTGTGCACGCGTGCGAGATCGCCGTCCTCGACCTCGACCGCGATCCGGACGCGGTGAAGGTGATCACCGAGGCCTGCCGCGTCGCCCTCGACCGGGACGGTTCGGACGGGATCGTGCTGGGGTGCGCAGGCATGGCGGACCTGTGCGCCGTCATCTCGGCGGAACTCGGGGTGCCGGTCGTCGACGGCGTGGCGGCGGCCACCCTCATGGTGCAGTCCCTCGTGACGCTCGGTTTGCGAACCGGCGCGGGTGGAGAGTTCGCGGCTCCCCTGCCCAAGAAGTACACCGGACTGCTCGAGGGTTTCGGCCGCTGACGGTCAGAAGGACGGCGGGGTGCTCGTGATGAGGAACCGTGCCGGTTCCGCGGCGTCGTTGAACCACCGGTGCGGCACGGTGGCCGGGTAGTACAGAGTGTCTCCCTTGTCGAGCACGTAACTCTCCTCGACGCCCACTTCCACGCGCACGCTGCCGTCGATGACGTAGATGAACTCCTCGCCGGCGTGTTCGGTGTGCTCGCCGGCCTGCGAACCCGGTTGCGCTGTCACCTCGTTCGGTTCCATCGCGCGCACGCCCGTGGAGCAGAAGCGGAGCACGGCGCCGTCCGACAGCGCGAAGCGTCTGCCCTCGCGGCTGCGCACGAGGCTGGTCGGCGTCCGCGCGCCCTGTTCGAGCAGGGCGTGTGCCGTGGTTCCCAGCACCTGGGCCACCCGGTGGAGATTCATGACGCTCGGCACCGAGTGGCCGTTCTCGGCCTGACTCAGGAACGGCTGCGACAGTCCCGTTTTGGCCGCCACGTCGCGCAGGGTCAGTCCCGCGTCTCGCCGGGCCGATCTGATCGCGGTGCCGATGGCGACGGCCAGTAGGCGTTGATCCTCGTCCATGAGGCGAACGCTAGCACCGTGTTTCGCGGAATCCGCGACTGATAACACGGACGAAACGAAATTGACCCTGCTTAGTAAAGATTGGCGTGCTCAATAGAACGTGAACTCGAACGCTCCCTTCACTCGGACGGAGATCGACCCATGTCCTTCCACGCAGTCGACCAGCGCCTGCCCTTGGTGCGGCAGGCGGCCTTCGGTCTGCAGCACGTGCTCATCATGTACACCGGCTGCATCACCGTTCCGCTGGTCTTCGGTGCCGCAGTAGGACTCGACAAGTCCACCGTCGCGTTGCTGATCAGCGCCGACCTTCTGATCGCCGGCATCATCACGATCATCCAGAGCCTCGGAGTGGGGAAGCTGGCGGGCGCACGGCTGCCGATCGTCTGCGGCGCCACGTTCGCCGGGCTGACTCCGATGATCCTCATCGCCGAGGAATACGGACTGCAGGCGGTGTACGGCTCGATGCTCGCAGGCGGCCTCGTCGGACTCGCCCTCGCCGTACCCTTCGCGCGGCTGATCCGGTTCTTCCCACCGCTGGTCACCGGTGTCGTCCTGACCGTCGTCGGCATCTCCCTGATCGGCGTCGCCGCCGGCCTGATCGTCGGAAACGAGCCGACGGCAGACACTTTCGCAGATCCCGGCAACATCATGCTCGCCGGTGTCGTCGTGCTCGTCGCGATCGCCTTCCTCTGCCTCGGCCGCGGGATCTGGACCCAACTCGGCGTGCTCCTCGCCCTCGTGATCGGCACGCTCGTCGCGATTCCGATGGGCCTGATCGACTTGGGCGGCGTCTCCGGCAGCCCCTGGTTCGGCATCACCGCCCCGTTCCACTTCGGGGCACCGGAGTTCCCGATCACGGCGGTGGTGGCGATGAGCATCGTGATGGCCGTGGTGTTCGCGGAGTCGACGGCGAGCATGCTGGCCCTCGGCGAGATCACCGGAAAGCCGCTCACCAAGGGCGACGTGGCCCGCGGCCTCGTCGGCGATGCGCTGTCCGGCGTACTCGGCGGCATCTTCAACGCGTTCGTCGACACGATCTTCACGCAGAACGTCGGAGCCGTCGCCACCACCCGCGTCCACAGCCGGTACGTGACGGCCACCAGCGGTGCGATCCTGATCGTCCTCGGACTGATCCCGAAGATGGGCACCGTCGTCGCGGCCCTGCCCGCGCCGGTCGTCGGCGGTGTCGGCATCATCCTGTTCTCGACGGTCGCGGTGGTGGGGATGAACACCCTCCGCAAGGTGGATCTCAGCGACCGGATCAACACCACCATCGTCGCGGTGTCGGTGGGCATCGGCCTGCTCCCCGAGTTCGCCGAGGGCATGTTCGAGCACTTCAACTCGTCCGCCCAGATCCTGCTCGGCAGCGGCATCACACTCGCCGCCATCTCCGCGTTCTCCCTGAACCTGCTGTTCAACCACACCCGGATCGGCGCCACCGCGCGCGCCGCCTCCGCACCCGTCATTGCGGCCGATCCCGTTCCCCCGACCTCCGAGGAGCCGCATGTTGCCGCCCGTGCCTGAGCCGTTCGACGTCCCCGTCATCGACATCTCCCCCTACGTGACCGGCGGGTCCGACTCGGAACGCAACCGGGTGGCGCGCGAGATCGACTCCGCCTGCGCCACCGTCGGATTCATCCAGATCCTCGGTCACGGCATCCCCGAACCGGTGATCGAGGGACTCGCCGGCGCCGTCGACGACTTCTTCGCGCTGCCCCTGGAGACGAAGAAGACGTATCGCGTGGAGGGCGCCAACCGCGGGTACAGCCCGCCGAAGAGCGAGTCGCTCAGCCTGAGTCTGGGCGTCGAATCGGCCACCCGGATGAACGACTTCTTCGAGGCCTACAACGTCGGAACGGAGGCCCGGTCGTTCCCGGACCTGGACCTGTCCGAGGCCGACTACGGACTGAACGTGTGGCCCGAGGTGCCCTCCTTCACCGACTCCGTCCAGGAGTACTACGCGCACGGCGAACGCGTCGCCCGCACCCTGACGCGGATCTTCGCCGACGCCCTCGGGCTCGATCCGGGTTTCTTCACCGCCCTGACCGACCATTCCATCGACGTCCTCCGCATGAACAACTACGCGCTGCCGGAAGGCAGTGTCACCCTGGACGGCGAACTGACCGGCATGGGTGAGCACACCGACTTCGGACTGGTCACGGTGCTGTGGGCCGACCGGGTGGCCGGGCTGCAGGTCCTCGGACGCGACGAGCGCTGGCACGATGTGAGCCCCGCGGAAGGCGCACTGCTCGTCAACCTCGGCGACCTCACCGCCCGGCTCACGAACGACCGGTGGATGTCGACGCTGCACCGAGTGACTCCGCCCGTCGTCGACGGAACGATCACGCGCCGCCGATCGGCGGCGTTCTTCCACGACGGCAACGTCGACGCGGTGATCGCGACCCTGCCGGGACTGTGCGAAAACGCCGACGACGGGTACGCGCCGGTGACGGTCCGTGAGCACATCAAGGCGAAACTGGCGGGTTCCCGTCACGGCAAGAAGAACACCGCAGCGGGGCGGGAGACCGAGCGGGTTCTCGCCGCCGCAGAACGGGCGGCCGCCCGGTGAACCGTGGGCACGTCGTATTGATTCACGGCGCGTGGGCGGGCAGCTGGGTGTGGGACACACTTCTGGAGCCGTTGCGCGACACCGGGTACGAGCCGCACCCGCTCACCCTTCCCGGCGTGGGGAGCTGGCCGGACGGCGCGCGAACCGATCTGGATGACGTCACGGATGTGGCGGTGGCACACATCGATTCGCTGGACGGGCCCGTGTTCGTGGTCGGCCACTCCGGAGGCGGCATCGTGGCCACCCAGGTGGCCGAGCGCCTTCCGCACCGGATCGCGGGTGTGGCGTACGTCGCCGGAATGATGCTGCCCTCGGGAATCAACTTCGGCGACCTCTGCGCAGACCTGCGTCTGCCGGAACCGGTCGGGATCTCGGCCTGGCTGGAGTCCATCCCCGACGGATCCGGGACCATTGTGCCGCCGGAAGCCGCGGCCGCCGTGTTCTTTCACGAAGCGTCGGCTTGTGATGCGATCACTGCTGCCCGAAAGCTGCTGCCGCAACTCGAGACTGCACGTCTCATGGCCCCGACGTGGACGCCGGAGCGGTTCGGCTCCGTCCCCCGCCTGTACGTGGAGGCGACGCTCGACCGTTCGGTGCCGCTCGTGACGCAGCGTGCGATGCAGGACCGGGTGCCGGGCGCGCGGGTGGTGACGCTGGACAGCGATCACGCCCCGCAACTGTCGGCGCGCGGGGCCCTGGTCACGGCACTCGTCGACTTCTGCGCCTCGGTCGTCGCGAGACCTGTTTCTGCACAGGAAATCTGATGGAAACACTATCCCGCTATATTTCGGAGCACATTGCCCATGGCTGAAACGAGCAATGTGCGAACCCGTGTCCGGCGGGCGCGAACCAGCCGCACTCCCGAGAACCCATGGAGGATGCGGATGCATGCCGATCTGATTTCCGATGTCACCGTCTACTCCAACGGCAGCTGGCTGCCACACCGCGACGTCCTGATCGCCGACGGTCTGATCACCGAGATCCGCCCGACCGCTCCGGCACCGTCGGGGGCCACGGCCGTCGACGGGTCGGGGGCGTACCTGATCCCCGGATTCGTCAACACCCACACCCACCTGCAGCAGTCGTTGATGCGCGGCATCGGCGAGGGACAGCCGCTGCTCAGCTGGCTGCTGACCGTGGGTGAGGAATCCGCGATCATCACCCCCGAGCGGGCGTATCTGGCCGCGGTCGCCGCGAGCCTCGACGCCCTGCGCAGCGGCACCACGGCGCTGGTCGAGCACATGTGGCCACATCCGTCTGCGGACGTGCACGACGCGGTGCTGCGCGCCCTGGAGGACACCGGGGTGCGGGCGCTCCTCGGTCGCGGAGTCGCGGACCGGGCGGACGTAACGCGCAAGTGGGGCGTCGACCCGCGCCTGCTGCAGCCGCTGGCCGGGGTGATCGAGCACACCGACCAGCTGGTCAAGCAGGCCGACGGCACACGCGTCACGGTCGGTCTGGCCGTCCCGAATCCCCGATCGCTGACCCCGGAGGGGATGGCAGCGGTGCGGCAATTCGCCGGCGAACGCGATATGACCGTGTCGATCCACCTGCTGGAGACGCCCACCGACGACGTGATGTGCCGTGAACATGCCGGCGCAGGCGCGGTCGACTATCTCGACACGAACGGGTTCCTGTGGGACCGATTGCTCGCCGTGCACTGCTGCGAACTCGATGCCCACGGGCACGCGGTGCTGGCCCGCCGCGGTGTGGCCGTCTCGTACAACCCGATGAGCAACATGCGCCTCGGAAGCGGTGTCGCCCCCGTCCCGGAGATGCTCGCGGCGGGGATCGCGGTCGGGCTCGGCGTCGACGGCGCCGCCAGCAACGACACCCAGGACATGCTCGAAACGCTGCGCATGGGCGCCTACGTGCAGCGGGCGCATCGCAAGACGGCCGACCTGTTCGGATTCGACGCCATGATGGACCTCGCGACGAACGGCGCGAACGAGAATCTCGGTTTCGCGTCCCGCCCGAACGGTGTGGCCGTCGGCGGCGCAGCCGACCTGACCCTGATCCGCTTCGAGCGCGACTTCGGTTGCCTGCCGGTCCGCGACCCGGGGGCAACACTGTTGACCACCGGGAGCCGGCAGATCGTCGACACCGTGCTGGTCGACGGCGAAGTACTGATCCGGGACGGACACAGCACCAGGGTCGACGAAGCAGGGCTTATCGCCGAATTGACCGCCACCGGTGCGCCATAGTGGTAGCCAGAGGTACCGAAAAGGCGCACGAGCGAGGAGCCCTCATGACCGAACCGCCCGGCCTGATCGCGTTCAACGCACTGAGCGACGCGCGGGCCGTCGATCTGCTCGTGCAGTGCTGCTCGTCGACGGTGTGGGCGCAGCGGATGGCCGCCGGCCGCCCGTTCCCGTCCGCCGACTCGCTGTACAACGCCGCCGACAACGTTCTCGACGACCTGACGGAGTCCGAGATCGACGCTGCTCTGGCCGGCCACCCGAGGATCGGGGACCGGGCCGACACCCCGTCGTCTGCTCGCGAACAGTCGGCGGTCGCGTCCGCCGACGACGACGTCCGCGCGCGCCTGCGGACCGGTAACGAGGAGTACGAGCAGAAGTTCGGGCACGTCTACCTGGTATGCGCGTCCGGCCGGTCGGCGCAGGAACTACTGGACGTGCTGCGCGACCGCCTCGGCAACGACAGGGCCACGGAGCGCAAGATCCTGCGGACCGAACTGGCCGCCATCAACCGGATACGCCTCGAACGCCTTCTCGGCGAGATCGGAGACACGGCACCCTGATGTCCAAGATCCTCAGCACCCACGTGCTCGACGCCACCGACGGCACACCCGCGGCCGGGATGTTCGTTCACCTGCTGTCACCTGAACGCGACGTCATCGCGAGCGCGTCGACCGATGCGGACGGCCGCATCGCCGAGATCGCGCCCGAGGGTCTGATCGCGGCCACCTATTCGCTGGTCTTCGAGACCGGCGAGTACTTCGCCGCCCGCGGCCAGGAGACGTTCTACCCGGAGGTGTGCGTCTCGTTCGTCCTCGACGACCCGCAGCGCGGTTACCACGTCCCGTTGCTGTTGTCCCCCTTCGCCTATTCCACCTACCGCGGGAGCTGAAGAATGACCGACCTCACCGGCGCTATCGTCCTGGGCGACAACCAGTACGGCAAAGCCGAGAACCGCATCGTGCGGATCTACCGCGACACCCCCAGGCACGAGATCCGGGACGTGAGCGTGTCGACCTGCCTACGAGGCGACTTCTCGGCGGCGCATCTCGCCGGCGACCAGAGTTCGGTGCTGCCCACCGACACCCAGAAGCAGACGGCGTACTCCTACGCGAAGGAGAAGGGACTCGACTCCATCGAGGAGTACGGGCTGACGCTGGCACGGCACTTCGTGGACGACGTGGCCCCGGTCGAGGGCGCCCGCATCGAGATCGAGGAATACGCCTGGCAGCGCGCGGTGGTCGACGGAGCGGAGCACGACCACACCTGGGTGCGCAAGGGTGAAGAGGTGCGCACCGCGGCGATCACCGTCGACGCCGACGGCACGTGGGTGGTCGGCGGGCTGAAGGATCTGGTGATCCTCAAGTCCACTGGCAGCGAGTTCTTCGGATTCCTGAAGGACGAGTACACGATCCTCGAGGAGACCCACGATCGGGTGATGGCGACTTCGCTTGTCGTGCAATGGCGGTTCGTCACCACCGACGTGGACTGGAACGGTGTCTACGCCGGCATCAAGGAGCAGATCGTCGCGACGTTCGCAACCGTCCACTCGCTCGCCCTCCAGCAGACGCTGTACGAGATCGGCAAGGCGATCCTCGAGCGCTACCCCGTGCTCGCGGAGGTGCGCCTGTCCGCGCCCAACAAGCATCACTTCGCCCACGACCTCGCCCGCTTCGGTGTGGAGAACGACAACGAGGTCTTCCACGCCGCCGACCGCCCCTACGGCCTGATCCAGGCGACGGTGCAGCGGTCCGATGCCCCGGACGCCGGGCCCGCATGGTCGGCGTACGCGGGCTGGCTCAGCTGATGAATGCCGGCTCGGGCACCGTCGTCGTCTCCGGCGCGTACGTCGCCACTGTCGACGCGGCGGGCACGGAGTACCCGGACGGATATGTCGTCGTGCGGGGCAATCGCATCGTCGACATCGGTGCCGGTCCGGCGCCCGTGATCGACGGTGCGCGGGTGGTCGACGGACGGGGTTGCCTGCTCACCCCCGGGCTGGTGAACACCCACCATCACCTGTACCAGTGGATCACCCGTGGGCTCGCCGCCGACGACACCCTGTTCGGCTGGCTGACCACCCTCTACCCGATCTGGGCGGGCATCGACGCCGACGCCGTCCGGACCGCGGCCACCGGCGGTCTCGCCTGGTTGGCGAAGCACGGCTGCACGACCACGACGGACCACCACTACGTCGTGCCACGCGACGGCGGCGACGTGTTCGGCGCCGAGATCGAGGCCGCGCAGATCGTCGGGCTCCGCTTCCACCCCAGCCGAGGGTCGATGGACCTCGGCCACAGCCAGGGCGGACTGCCACCGGATTCGGTGGTGGAGCGTCTCGAGGACGTCCTGAAGGGCACCCAGGACGTCATCGACCGCTGGCACGACCCGGCTCCCGACTCGATGCTGAGAATCGCGGTGGCCCCCTGCTCGCCGTTCTCCGTCACCGCCGACCTCCTGACCGAGGCCGCGACCCTCGCCCGTTCGGCAGGCGTGCGGCTGCATACCCATCTCGCGGAAACCCTTGACGAGCAGGACTTCTGCCACGAGCGGTTCGGCTGCACCCCGGTGCAGTACATGGAGCAACTCGGCTGGGTGGGCCCCGACGTCTGGTACGCGCATGCCGTCCACCTGGACGACGTCGCGATCGCCGCGATGGCAGGCACCGGAACCGGGGCAGCCCACTGCCCCACGTCCAATGCGCGCCTCGGCGCCGGGATCGCCCGCGCCAAGGACCTCCACGCGGCGGGGGTTCCTCTGGGGCTCGGCGTCGACGGCGCCGCCAGCAACGAGGCGTGCAACATGCTCGAGGAGGCCCGGCACGCCGTGCTGTTCGCGCGGGCCCGCGGCGGCCCGGGCGAGATGACGGTGCGCACCGCCCTCGAACTCGCCACGCGCGGCGGGGCCCGGGTACTCGGCAGGGAGGACGAACTCGGCACTCTCGAGCCCGGCAAACTGGCCGACCTCGCATTGTGGCGGGTCGACACCCTCGCACATTCCGGCATCACCGATCCGGTGGCGGCGCTCGTACTCGGAGTCACACCGCCGCTGGAGTTGCTTCTGGTGAACGGGCGAGCCGTCGTCGAGCGTGGGAGAGTGATCACCGTGAACGAGGAGAACGTCGCCGCGGAGGTCGAGCAGGCCCACCGGGCCCTGGTGCGTAAGGCGGGGTGAGTCGATGGATCTGTCGTTCGTGACGGAACTCTCGGCCCCGCGCAGCCGTGACGACCTACCCGCCCCGGAACCCGGAACGGCATTCCTGGCGGGCGGCACCTGGCTGTATTCGGAACCGCAGCCGACGGTCACCCGGCTGGTGGACCTGACCACCCTCGACTGGCCTGCGATCACCGTCCACGACGACGGACTCGAGCTCGCCGCGACGTGCACCATCGAGAACCTCTGCAACGCACCGTTTCCCGCGGAGTGGACGGCGGCGAGCCTGTTCCGGCCGTGCGCCGAGTCCCTGGTCGCGTCGTGGAAGATCTGGCACACCGCGACCGTCGGCGGCAACCTGGCGCTGGCGCTCCCGGCCGGGGCGATGATCACCCTGTGTTGCACCCTCGACGCCGAACTCCTGATCTGGACCGCCGACGGGGGTGAACGCCGGGTTCCGGTCGACCGATTCGTCACCGATGCCGGTCGCACGGTGCTCGGAGCCGGTGACCTGATCCGCAGCATCCACCTCCCCGCCGCCGCGTTGCGGGGCCGCACGTCGCTGCGCAAGATCGCGTACTCGCCGCTCGGACGGTCCGGCGCCCTGCTGGCCGGACGGGTCGACGTGGACGGTTTCGCGTTGACCGTCACCGCGTCGACCGTCCGCCCGTTCGTCCTCCGCTTCCCCACCGTTCCCGGTCCCGACGTGTTGAGCGAGTCTCTGTCGGAACGGATCTCCCCCGACGACTACCTGACCGACGCGCACGGCGCCGCAGACTGGCGTCGGCACGTCACGGGAGTCCTCGCCGAGGAGATCAGGAGGGAGCTGGAATGAAGTTGACGGTCGACGGACAGTCGGTGGATGCAGACCCACGGCCTGGTCAGTGCCTGCGCACCTTCCTGCGGGAGCAGCAGCGGTTCGCGGTCAAGAAGGGCTGCGACGCCGGCGATTGCGGCGCCTGTTCCGTACTGCTCGACGGCGCCCCGGTGCACTCGTGTGTGGTGCCGGCGCACCGCGCCGAGAACCGCGAGGTGACGACCGCGGCCGGTCTCGGCAGTCCCGATCGACTCCACCCCGTGCAGCAGCGGTTCGTCGACGCGGCCGGCTTCCAGTGCGGGTTCTGCACCCCCGGGATGGTGGTGACCGCGTCCGCGCTGGACTCCGGCCAACGCGCCGACCTGCCGCGCTCACTGAAGGGGAATCTGTGCCGCTGCACCGGCTATCGCGCCATTCGCGACGCCGTCGGTGGCGTGTGCACCACCGAATCGGACAGTGCCGGTGAGTCGTTCGGCCGCTCCATTCCCGCGCCCGCCGCCGCCCGGGTGGTGTGCGGCGCCGAGCCCTTCACACTGGACCTGGCCGTCGAGGGCCTGACGCACATCCAGATCCTCGGCAGCCCGCATGCGCACGCCCGCATCACCCGACTCGACACGTCCGCCGCGGAGAGGCTGCCCGGCGTCCACGCGGTGCTCACCCACCGCGACAGTCCCGACGTCGCCTTCTCCACGGCCCGCCACGAGTTCCGCACCGACGACCCCGACGACACCTACGTGTTCGACACCATCCTCCGGTTCCGGGGGCAACGGGTCGCGGCCGTCGTCGCCGACTCCGTCGACATCGCCCGGCGCGCAGTGGAATTGATCGACGTGGAGTACGAAGTATTGGAACCCGTCTTCGATCCCGACCTGGCACGCCGCCCCGGCGCCCCCGTGCTGCACGGCGACAAGGGCGCCGATGCCCGGATCGCGGACCCGGCCCGGAACCTGGTGGCCGAGGTCCACGGCGAAGTCGGCGACCTCGCCGCCGGGCTCGCGGCGGCGCGGGACACGGGCGCCGTGGTGGAGGGCACGTGGCAGACGCAACGCGTGCAGCACGCGCATCTCGAAACCCACTCGGCCATCGGCTGGCTCGACTCCGACGGGCGGCTCACCCTCCGCAGCAGCACCCAGGTGCCCTTCCTCGTCCGCGACGAACTCGCCCACCTGTTCTCGCTCGACCGCTCACAGGTCCGGGTGTTCACCGCCCGCATCGGGGGCGGCTTCGGCGCCAAACAGGAAATGCTGGTCGAGGATCTCGTCGCCCTCGCCGTTCTGCGCACCGGCAGACCGGTGCAGTACGAGTTCACCCGCTCCGACCAGTTCACTATCGCCCCGTGCCGGCATCCCATGCGCGTGTCGGTGAAGGTCGGGGCCGACGGCGACGGAAAGCTGACGGCGCTCGCCGTCGACGTGCTCTCGGACGCCGGTGCGTACGGCAATCATTCGGTGGGCGTGATGTTCCACGGCTGCAGCGAATCCGTTGCGCTGTATCGATCGCCGAACAAGCGGGTGGACGCCCAGGCCGTCTACACCAACAACCTGCCGTCCGGGGCGTTCCGCGGCTACGGTCTGGGCCAGGTCATCTTCGCGGTGGAGTCCGCGCTCGATCAGCTGGCGACGCAGCTGGGCGTCGATCCGTTCGAACTGCGCCGCCGCAACGTGGTCGTCCCGGGTGACGACTTCGTCGATGCCGAGGTGGAGCGCGGCGACCTCACGTACGGCAGTTACGGACTCGACCAATGCCTCGACCTGGCGGAGGCCGCACTGCGCCGCGGCAACGACGTGCCCCCGCCGGACGGCCCGCAGTGGCGGGTCGGTGAGGGCATGGCGGCGTCGATGATCGCGACCATTCCGCCGCGGGGGCACTTCGCGGACGTGTCCTGCACCCTCGTCGAGGGCGGCCGGTACGAACTTCGGGTGGGCACCGCGGAGTTCGGCAACGGCACCACCACCGTCCACGCCCAGCTCGCCGCGTCCGCGTTGGGCACCACCGCCGACCGGATCACCGTGCTGCAATCCGACACCGACGTCGCCGGGCACGACACCGGCGCGTTCGGTTCGGCGGGCACGGTGGTCGCCGGGAAGGCGGTGCATCTTGCGGGAACCCGGTTGCGGGAACAGCTGTTCGAGGTCGCTCGCCGCGTGGCGGGTGCCGCCGAGGACGCCGACTGCGCGCTGACACCCGGCGCGGTCGAGGTCGCCGGGCGGGTCGTCGAACTCGACAAGCTGGTGCCCGAGGGACCGATCCGCGCCGAGGGCAGGCACGACGGCACCCCCCGCTCGGTGGTGTTCAACGTGCACGCGTTCCGGGTGGCGGTCGACACCGTCACCGGGGAGGTCCGGCTCCTGCAGTCCATCCAGGCGGCGGATGCCGGCACGGTCCTCAACCCGCAGCAGTGCCGCGGGCAGGTCGAGGGCGGTGTCGCGCAGGCGATCGGCAGCGCACTGTACGAGGAGATCCTGCTCGACGGCGCCGGGACCGTGCTCAACCCGCAACTCCGGAATTATCACCTTCCGCAGCTCGTGGACGTGCCGGACACCGAGGTCTACTTCGCGGACACCTACGACGAACTGGGCCCGCACGGCGCCAAGTCGATGAGCG
Source organism: Rhodococcus sp. IEGM 1305 (assembly GCF_030058635.1). Lineage (NCBI taxonomy): Bacteria > Bacillati > Actinomycetota > Actinomycetes > Mycobacteriales > Nocardiaceae > Rhodococcus > Rhodococcus sp. IEGM 1305. Next base: position 194 of record NZ_JASHKX010000059.1, on the reverse strand, counting down.
AGTCACCGTACAACCCGGTCGCCCCCGCCCTGGCCAACGCGATCGCGGACGCCACCGGCGCCCGGCTTCGGCGGATCCCGATGACCCCCGCCGCCGTCTGGCGTGCGCTCCCGCGCCCGTGAGTACTTGTTAACGTCCCGGGGGCTGTTTCAAATTTCCGGGTCGGGGTCTCCGCGTGCCGCGGCGCCCCGACC
>NZ_JASHKX010000080.1:0-1321 GCF_030058635.1 Rhodococcus sp. IEGM 1305 | reverse complement strand
AGCCGCTGCAGACCGGCATCAAGGCCATCGACGCGATGACCCCGATCGGCCGCGGACAGCGTCAGCTCGTCATCGGCGACCGTAAGACGGGCAAGACCGCCGTCTGCATCGACGCGATCCTGAACCAGAAGGCCAACTGGGAGACCGGCGACGAGAAGCAGCAGGTTCGCTGCATCTACGTCGCGATCGGCCAGAAGGGCTCCACCATCGCGGGTGTCAAGGCTGCCCTCGAGGAGCAGGGCGCGATGGAGTACACCACCATCGTCGCCGCCCCGGCCTCCGACTCCGCCGGTTTCAAGTGGCTCGCGCCCTACACCGGCTCCGCCATCGGCCAGCACTGGATGTACCAGGGCAAGCACGTCCTGGTCGTGTTCGACGACCTGACCAAGCAGGCCGAGGCGTACCGCGCCATCTCGCTGCTGCTGCGTCGCCCGCCGGGACGTGAGGCATACCCCGGTGACGTCTTCTACCTGCACTCCCGCCTGCTGGAGCGTTCGGCCAAGCTGTCCGACGCCCTGGGTGGAGGCTCGCTGACCGCGCTGCCGATCATCGAGACCAAGGCCAACGACGTCTCGGCCTACATCCCGACCAACGTCATCTCCATCACCGACGGTCAGGTGTTCCTCGAGTCGGACCTGTTCAACAAGGGTGTCCGCCCCGCCATCAACGTCGGCATCTCGGTGTCCCGAGTCGGTGGCGCCGCGCAGACCAAGGGCATGAAGAAGGTCTCCGGTTCGCTGCGTCTGGAGCTGGCTCAGTTCCGTGAGCTCGAGGCGTTCTCCGCCTTCGCCTCCGACCTGGACGCCGCCTCGAAGGCACAGCTCGAGCGTGGTGCCCGCCTGGTGGAGCTGCTCAAGCAGGATCAGTACAGCCCGATCCCCGTCGAAGACCAGATCGTGTCGATCTACCTCGCCGGCGAAGGTGTCTTCGACAGCGTGCCGGTCGGCGACGTCCGCCGCTTCGAGGCCGAACTGCTCGACGAGCTGCACCGCACCGCCTCCGGCGTGTACGAGAGCATCAAGGGCGGCAAGGCCCTCGACGCCGACAACGCCAAGGCGCTGGTCGAGGCCACCGACAAGTTCAAGGAAACCTTCATCGCGTCCGACGGAAGCCGGGTCGTGAACGAGGCCGAGGCCGAAGCTCTGGACGCCGGCGAGGTCGGCCACGAGCAGATCAACGTCAAGCGCACCACCGTCAGCAAGTGAGCGGCCTGTCCATGATGCTGCGAAACATGAAGGGAGAGTGATCGATCGATGGCAAGCATTCTCGAACTGAGGTCTCGCATCAAGTCGGTCAACTCGACCAAGAAGATCACCAAGGC
>NZ_JASHKX010000079.1:0-1349 GCF_030058635.1 Rhodococcus sp. IEGM 1305 | reverse complement strand
AGGCAGTTCATCGAGTTCGCGGTGAACATGCCCGAGCACGACCCGCACGTCGGGCAGGCGCTGCGCTCGACCTCGGACAGTCCTTCGTCGTCGACTTCGTCGTTGGCGCTCGCCGAGATCGCCGTGATGAGGTCGGTCGGTGCCTGGGCGACACCGTTCACCACCACCGCCTTGCCGGCCTCCATCGGACCGCCCGACACGAACACGGTCGGGACGTTCAAACGCAGTGCGGCATTGAGCATTCCGGGAGTGATCTTGTCACAGTTGGAGATGCAGACTAGCGCGTCGGCGGTGTGCGCGTTGACCATGTACTCGACGGAGTCGGCGATGATCTCGCGGCTAGGAAGGGAATACAGCATGCCGCCGTGTCCCATCGCGATGCCGTCGTCGACGGCGATCGTGTGGAACTCGCGAGGTACACCACCGGCGGCGCGGACGGCGTCGGCGACGATGTCGCCGACGTTCTTCAGGTGGACGTGCCCGGGAACGAACTGCGTGTACGAGTTCGCGATCGCGACGATCGGCTTCCCGAAGTCGGAGTCGGTCATTCCGGTGGCGCGCCACAGTGCGCGGGCGCCTGCGGCATTTCGTCCTGCGGTGGTGGTTCGGGACCTCAGCGGGGGCATGAGCGTATTCCTTAGTCAGCGTACGGAAGTACTGACAAACGCTACTCGCGCACTATTCCCCGTCTGTGTCCGGCCGGTTCTTCACAGGCTGCTCGCCGTTCGATTCCGCGTCGGCGTGGTGGGCTGCTTCGTCCGCCGCGGCGGCTGCCGCGTAGGGGTCGGTGATGCGGCCGCCGCTCGCCTCGGCGATATCGGGAAGCCGGTCGAACGTGACGACGGGAAGGGTCACCTCGCCCCCGTCGGTCAGGGTCGCCCGGGCCCAGCCGCGCTTGGGGAAGCGGAATCCCGTGATCTCGGACCACCCCAGCGACCGGCCGCCGAACAGCCGGCGCACTTCGAGTCCGTCGGGCGTGACGGTGGTGCGTACCCGCGCGACCCAGGCCACCGCGACGATCGGGGCGATCACGAGCCAACCGAAGGCGGCGGGCCAGCCGAAGATGGGGAACGACACGGCGAACAGGAGGAAGGCGCATCCCAGATAGGCCAGGGGAGAAATCCGGATGACCTGCTTGGGCGGGTTCGTCGTGTGGGATGATGATTCTGGTGGCACGGGCTGCTGCGGAGTTGACACCTCTACATCTTCGCACCGCAGCCGATGTATCTCATATTCTGGGACGGCCGACTCACCAAGTTGACTGTTCACTATTAGCGCGCCTACCGTCGAGCGCGTGAAACAGAATGAGTTGCTCGTAATCGGCCGGCGCGTCGTCGCCTGAGTCGATT